>JABJMI010000023.1 GCA_018659505.1 Planctomicrobium sp. | reverse complement strand
GAATCAAAAACGAGTGAAGCATTCGCTTCGGTTGAGATACTGTCACCAAGCACAACAATCGAAAGCGGTTGCTTGCTCGACAGCTTCCCAACAGATCGGGGCAAAGCCTGTGCATCGAACTGAGGGACTGGTGTCTCCCACTCAACTGGTTCATGTTGATAGGTGATGCAAGTCTGCATTGCAGCGTACTGAAGTTGACCGGCGAAGAAAATTTCTCCGTTCCCGTCACGATGAGTGAGTCGATGTTTTTGAGACCCCGCCGGACGCCGCATGTCTGCTGGAAGATGGGAAACGATGCGCGACCCAACCGGTAGTACGATTTCTCTTTTTCCAGATTCCCAGCGATAATCTCGTCCTTCTTCGTAGGACACATCACCTGCTGAGTTTCGAATCGTCAAAACTTTCGTGACTGGAAACATGACTGATGCTTTTGCCTCGTCTGTTTTGTCATCTTTGATAAACAAAACTGTTTCACCATAAACGATACTCCCTTCCCAGAAGGGTGCTAGAAGTTCTGGAGCATAATCCCATTTATGTTCAGTTGGTTCTTCAGCCTTGGAATATGAAATTTGAAATGTGATCACTAGCAATAGAGTGGTGATCATGAGGCGCTTAAACATCGTGTGTCCATTTTCAGATTGTTTTGAAATCCGTATCTCATCAGTCATCTCAAGCGAATTCAAAATGTACCTTACCATCTCTGTATCGTGGCATTCGCATTTTGACTTGTAAAAAAGGTACATCACGGACAGGAGAAACATTTTATCCGGAAACTTATATCCCAGGAATGCTCCCCCGGGGGTTGAAGTTCGTTCAAGGCATTGAGGTTTGGTTGTAATAAAATGCTCTAATGGTTTAACAAAAATTCGCTGCTGTTGAGTAGAACCCAGAAAACATCGGCGTAGGCATCTTGCCTGCCGGCGGAATCAGCCCCTTCGTTAACATACGATTGCATCCGGTCTTGCTCGGTTTGGGTCGGCAAACGATTCAAAGTTGTTAGATACAAACTTTCAACTTTTTGACTCCCAGAAAGGAATGGAGCGTCAACAATCGCAGCCAGAGTTCGACTGTCCGCGAGATCAGTTGCGTCGCCGACGAAGTCTCCGTTCATTAATGCGAGTGCCTGCAAGATTGTCGAAGAACGGTCTGGCGCCGATTCCGTTTGATTTCCAAATGTCGCGATGAAATCTTGTCGAGCTTGATCGTTGTTGAAGTTTAACGGCTGTTCAGGGTCGAATGGCTGCCTATAGCCGGTCGCAACGGCAAGGCTGTCAAAGATTTGCTCAGCGGTCATCCCACGGACCGGCATCTTGGCAAATGCAGTCAATCTCTTTTGCGAAGGATCAGATTGTTGACTGGTCAACTGGTAGGTTCGACTCCCGGTGATTGCACGGATCATAAATTTGAAATCGTAGTCGCTTTCGATAAATGCTTCTGCCAATGCATTGAGTAACTCAGGATGACTCGGCGGATTACTCGGACTGAAATCGTCCATCGGCTCAACAAGACCAATACCAAAGTGGTACGACCAAATGCGATTGACCGCAGCCTTCGCGAAATACGGATTCTCGGAAGAGACGATCCACTTTGCAAGTTCTTCACGGTTCCGCAGTGCTTCGTCCGCGACCGCAGACTTCTCTCCAAGAAATGTCGCTTCGACGACATTTCCTAATTCAGGAATCTTGATCGTCCCCGGTTTTTCTTGTCGAGTCACCATTTCCTGTCCAGGGAGAGGGATCGCAGGAATGTCAGTGAAGAAGGCAGCGTGTTGCCAGAATTGTTCTTGCTTCCACGCATCAAACGGATGGTCATGGCACTGTGCACAATCAATGCGTATTCCGAGAAACAATCGCGACGTTGCAGCGGCAAGTCGCTCAGGCTTCGCTTCTTTTGCGCGATAAAATGCAGCGGGAGTCGGTTGATCGGGTTGCGTAAAGCCAGCGACGGCATTCTGATCGACCGGTAACGTCAGCATCTCTTCAACGATCTCAGCGAAGTTTCGATTCTCTGCAATTCGGGAGCGGAGCCATGATGCAAACCCCGGTAGAGCAAACCGAATCTGCTGATCCGCGTCCGCTTCCGGGATCATCGCTGCTCGCCATAGATTGGTGTAGTGAATAATATAAGAAGGACCAGCCAGAAGTTCTTCAACTATCAAACTACGCTTCTCTGGATTGTCTGAATCCAGAAAGTCACGCACAGTCGAGGCATGAGGGATTTTCCCCGAGACATCTAAATAGACTCTCCTTAAATACTCAGCGTCGTCTGCAAGTGCAGCGGGAGTGATCTTCTCTTCCGACCAGCGAGTTTGAATCTTTTGATCAATAAGGCGAGAGAGCTCCTCAACAGCTTTTGCATTCGGAACGTCTATTTCATCACCGAACGTGCTGACTGTGGAGAGAACCCCGACACACAAAACTAGACATCTTATCAAACATGAAGTTTCACTCATTGGGATGTTCCTCATTCAAGATATCCGCGAGCTGTAATAATTGTTGTTGACGCGAAAGCAGTCCTTCCCCATCAACTTCTGAAAAGAATTGTTCGGTTTTCCACCATTTGGCATGTGGATCATTTTCGACCGCTGCCCGTGCCTGCTTTCCATACAGTTCGACAAGATAAAATTCCACGACATCAATACGTTGATCAACACCGTCCGAGCAACCATGTGTGATCTCAATCGGAATCTCCAGATGCAATCGCGGGGCGCTGGACACGATGTAATCTTTCCCTCGTCGCAAGTTCAACTGCCAAGCGACTTCTCGATCAATCGACTCTCGGAACGATTCCTCTTCGAGACGTACTGCTTCCACCAACCGATGCTGCTTGACGACTTCATCATAGACAACAAGCCAGCGAGATTCGTCATCAATCCAGCCCCGCAACAAGGCAATAGAAGTCTGATTGATCGCCAGCGGCTGTTGTTCGTCTGTCATATTGAATCTTGTTTTAATTCGTTTGTTGAATTCCCGTAATCCGTTTAGCCATTCACTTAAAGTGAATGGCGAAGCATTAACATTCTAACGAATGATCTCAACCACGTCGATTTTTGTTCTGCCGAGAAGATGCAGCATCGGTAGAAATTCAACAGTTGGTGCGTTTCCTTGATCGGAGAGTGCTGAAGTTGAAATGGTTAGGTATCCGCAATTCTTGCCAACATTCCCTAAGGCTGCATCGAGTGGAAACCAGTTCCCGGCTATCCATGCTTCGGTCCACATGTGACCGACAAATGCCTGGTGTTGCGGTGAATAAACAAAACCAATTGCCACACGTGACGGAATTTTCTTCGCCCGCAATAACGCAGCCAGTAAGACTGCGTGTTCAGTGCAATCGCCCGCTTTTGATTTTGCAACCTCCACTGCCGTTGCCATGGCGGTCGAAAAATTCTTGTCGGAAACATAGCCTTGCACGAATTTCTTCAAACCGACAGCCACCTCAACTGGATGACTAGTTTCACTCCCCTGCTCTGCCAGTTGCTTGATGATCGCTGCATCAGTTTCGAGAAACTGAGACGATTGCAAATACTCTTCGCCAACCGTTGCTTGCTCATGCTTATCTGTCGTGAGGCTTGGCAGTTCGACAGACGTCACCGTCAACTCGATTTCACTCTCGCTCAACTTACGAATGGTTTGATAATTTGATTCCGTAAAGATCTCTGCTGGCGAGGCTCCTTCAACAGCGATGCGATACGTAATTGACTTTGATGCGTCCGTATTTTTCAGACCTTTGACTTTCAGCATCGTGTCGAGGGCGAAATCAATCTTTTGCTCCCCAATCGGTTCTAGGGCTTCTTTTGCAGTTGCCTCACGCATCTCCATTTTCATTAGTGGAGAGACCACTTTCTGAGTCGACCAATCTTTTCGACAATAGACAATCGTTTCGATGTTCGCTGCGCCGGGTAACGATTGTTCAAACTTGACTTCACGTAACCCACTATCGGGACCACTTTCGATATCCCTCATATACTCAATTCGAATCGTGGTTTTCATTCCCATTTGGGGTTCAAAGACTTCGATTTGAACAGGCTTCCCCAGCTTTAGGTTTCCATCTTCCACAAACCTCTCAGGGTATGCACTCGATCGCACTCCCTGCATCCCGGTCAACTCTTTGACGATTTCATTCCCTGCAACTTGAGACCTCAGCCGGATCTCATCACCTTCTACAATTCCCGAGAGACTGGTTCGACTGTTGGGTGGATTCTCTAAAATCGAAGACATCTTCAAAAGTGTCCCGTCAGCGAGTTCTTCTTGATGTAACTTTTGGCGGATCGTGAGCGTCTGACCAAACCG
>JABJMI010000024.1 GCA_018659505.1 Planctomicrobium sp. | reverse complement strand
CCATGCAAGTGTATAAGCGTCACCCGCCAACACATCAGCAGTGAACGCTCCATCATTTTCAACGACTGTTTTCCAATTCACTCGTCCAGAAAGTGCTTGCGCCTGAGCTGCATAACGGGGGTTGACTTTAGCGGGAGAGATCGTGATTCGCTCGCCATCTCCTTCAAAACCCGTTGCAATTCCCTCATCGAACCATTTGGGAACCGGTGCAAGACGTTGTAATACTCTGTTGTACATCTGCTGATGAATCGCTTCATGCAACGGAACCTCAAACGAGTCGCATGAACTCATTCGGACAGCCAGCCAATTCGTAATCGGAGTATAAAAGCCAGCGATGTTCGCTGCGGAAAGACCAGTCGCCCCTGTTGCTTCCAGTGTGTATTCATCGAAGTCGTCTTCAGACTCAAAGATGAGGAGGACGAGAGGATACTTCGGTTCTCGAAGCGGAAAAGATCTCAGCTTGGCATACCTGATAAAAACATCATCGACTTTGTTCATGAAGCGACTCGCTTTCTGAATGAACGTATTCGCCCGACCTTCCGATGATTTTTCAATGGGAGCGGTTAATACCAGACCAATGATGAAGCTTCCCTGCTCCTGAATTCTTATTAAATCTTCACCAAACCGCTCGTTCAGCATCTCCGTCATTTGAGTTCGATCAAACGGCTCTGGTCCCTCCCCAGGGACTCGCTCAACAATCGCCGAGGAAGGCACGATTTGTAGTTGCCCGTCTCGACGTTCTAAAGCATCGAAACCCTGACCGTTGCCGATGGATTGAGCTTCAATCGTTGTGCGTTTTCCATCTTCATCAACGTAAGTGTAGGTGTCAGCAAACGTCAACGGGCTCCAAAGAAATGCGATGAAGAGTAGAAACCCCGCGAGCACCTTCGGAATCAAGGTTTTGCAATCGAATGAACTCGGTTGAATTTTCATTTCTAATTACTCTCTCGAGGTGTTCATCGTTAGAGGTTGTCCCCATAAGCTGACTCTCGATCCCTTTCGCCTTTAATCAGCTTGAATTGGAAGCGTAAGATCGGTGTTCGCTTCTTCAAGTTCGAGTTTCTTGATCCAGATATTTCGATAGCGAACATCATGCCCTTCGCACTGTAACTTCAATCCTCCTAGAACATCAGTGATTCCTCGTCCGCCATCATTGCCACCATCGATACCGGAATTCGCTCCTCCCCAGACCTGAGTGATTTGCTGATTAACATGGACTTTCTTCCCGTTGAAGTACATCGTCACCATCGCTTTTCCGACTCGATTGTCATCTTTGAATCTTGCAGCACGGAAGATGATGTCATAAGAATTCCATTTCCCAACGCCGTTGTAAGCATCGTAAGGGGATTCCGTTTCGTTGATGACAGCTCCCATTCCATGCTTCGTTTTATCACCATCCAAGACCTGAATTTCATAACGGTTCTGAAGATAGACACCGCTATTGCCACCCGGCTTCATAATCAGGAATTCAATGTGCAATCGAAAGTCGCGATACTTCTCTTTCGTTACGACATCCGCAGTTCCGTATTTTCCACCAGCTGCAACGGGATCGTCTGTTTGTAAAACCGTTCCATCGTCGACGGGATCGTCGACGATCTTCCACTTAATCGGCAGCGAGGAAGAGAAGCGTGGTCCGTCCCAGTAAGTCCATTTCTCGTCAAGCATCTCGCGAGTTCCATCAAAGAGAATTTCAACACCTGCTGAGGGCTCCACTCCCACTCCGACAGAATCCTCTGCTTGCATTTGTGATAAGTTGATTGCGACGAAACAGATGAGTAAGCGAATAGACTTGAGCGACATTCGAAATCCTTAACCCTGCTATGGAAGAGAATAGACAGCATTTAGATTAACGAAATGAAAGTGAATCGATAAGTCTGAAGTAAAATCGAAGGGTACTTGCTCATTCTTTTTTTGATTTCTGATCATTCAGAGACCAGTCATAATCCAGGAATCTAATATTCAGATCACTCTGTTGAATACGATATTGAGCACTCGCTGGGAGATAAGGTTCTATTGCTTTAAGTCGTTCTTGATCGTTCTCTCCAAAGTCTTCAGCAAACCAATCTATAATTGAACTTAAATAGAGTCGGTTGCTCTTCTCGCTAATTCTGAAGTTCTTGGAACGAGAGAAAAAGTCTTTCGAATTGAGGATCAGCTGAGCCTCTAATTGTGATCCGGTATATGCAGAGTTGAGCAGTCTCGGACAACCGACCGAGGCACAAACAATCGCGAAGTGAATTCTCGGTTCGTTCACTTTTCTTAAAATCGAATGCTCAATCTCTTCCAATGTGTAAGTTTTCTCACCAACAATTATCGGCAAATTCTTCCAGATGTTATATCCAAAAACCTTAGCTGTATGATTACGAATGCTGGACGTCGGATACTCTTGAAGGATGCCTTCTAACGTGACGGCATTGTAAGCGT
>JABJMI010000103.1 GCA_018659505.1 Planctomicrobium sp. | reverse complement strand
GCTTTCCAGGCTCCTCCGTAGAAGAAAACAATCACCGGTCGCGGCTCTTCGGTGCGAACTTCCGGTTCGAAAATATGTAACTTCAAAGATCCTTCTTCGGTCACCTTGAATGTCTTCGCTTGAGCTCCATCGAACCGCAAATCGTTGTTCGGATTCTTCTTGTCTGCTTGGACAGTCGAAGTAACAAGCATCAAGAGACAACAATATCCGGTGATCGCGAATTTGCTCATGATGAAGCTCTTACTTTTTCTTTTTAACAAACGACGGATGCGGAGCCGCGACACCAGGGAGACGGGTTCCGTCGACGCGATCAAAACCATCAGGCGTGATCCCATCCTTACCGGGGAACTCATCGCCTGTCATGTGTTGCCATTGAGTCAACATGCCGAGGTGTTCATAGTGAATGCGATTGATTTCTTCGCTGACCTTTTCAACTTCAAGTAGATTTTTCAAACAATGCGGATCATTGATGATGTCAAAGAGTTCTTCCGCTGGCTGTGGCTTGTTGAAGACTTGAATCTGAGCGGCATTGAGTTTTCCCTCAGCGAGTAATCGCTGCATAGCATTGTAGGTTGGTGAGCGTACCGCATCGGCAGGAGGCGTTCTTGGAAGTTCCGGCAACCAGTTTTTCACATAACGATATTTCTCGGTGCAGACGCTACGTTCGTAAGCACGATAGTCGTGCCAGTTGTGTTCCGAAAAAGCCGATAAATTGAGGATCGCTTTCGGTCGCCGCAGAATTGGTACAAACGACTTCCCCTGGAATGAATCAGGTTTCGCTGCTCCTGCGAGTTCAATAAACGTCGGCGCAATATCGATGGTACTGACAATAGAATTCGTCATTGTTCCCGGTTTCACCAACGGCGGATATCGAACAATGAATGGTGTTTTGACTCCGTCCTCAAGAATGGTCGTCTTACAGCGAGGAAACGGTCGTCCGTTGTCGCTCATCACAAGAATCAGAGTTTCGTCCAGAACACCTTGTTCCTGTAACACGTTAAGAACTTTACCGATGTACTCATCGAAGCGGCTGATCTCGTCGTAATAGTTCGCGAGGTCTTCACGAACGACACTAATATCGGGAAAATACGGAGGGACGTTCGCGTCATCTGCCGTGTGTCGGTTTTCGATTTTGTCAGGATTGTAGCTGCGGTGAGGATCGGTCGCTGCCAGCCAGAAAAAGAACGGTTTGTCTTTCGGTCGGTTCTTGACTGTCTCCACCCAGTCTCCTTCACCACCTGGACCACCCCCTTGTTTAACAAGGTCCATCTGCGAAATGACTTCGTTTCCAAGATGCCATTTCCCAACCGATGCCGTGTAGTAGCCTTTCTCTCTCAGAGGGGTACTGAAAAGAGTTTGCGACGCTGGCAGCGGAAGATGCAATTCTCCAGCATCTGTAGAATGCGGGTAACGTCCGGTGAGTGTCGAACAGCGACTCGGGCTGCAAGATGAACAAGTCAAATAGGCGCGATCGAAACGAAGTCCTTCGTTGGCGAGGCGGTCGATGTTGGGCGTTTTAATCTTCGCGTGACCGTAAGGGCCGCAGTCATTCCAAGCCATGTCATCTGCAATGAAGATGACGAAGTTTGGTTCCGCAGAGGCTTGAGAAACGAACGCAAGTAAAACGACGCAAGCAGGCAGATGTCGGATCATGATAAATTGTCTTCACGCGAACGGTGCGGAGAATGGTCAATCGCAAAAATTTAGCCGGACACTTGCAGTGTCCGGCTAAACGCTTTGATGATTAGCTAGATTTCTTCAAGACTTCAATGATTTTCTTGCTGTCTTGAGCGGCATTCACTTGTTCGTTTTTGTAGAGAATTTTGCCATCTTTGCCGACGACAAATGTCCAGCGCTTGGCAGTGCCACCGCGTGTCAGCACGACTTCTTTGCCATCGATTTCGCGAGTGATCGATTTTTCACCTTTCGCGAAGGGAACACCAAAAGCGTTGGCAACTGTTCCGTCTGGATCAGCCAGCAGAGTAAAGTTTAGATCATGAGCTTTCTTGAAGAGTTGATGATTGCGAACGGAATCACCGCTGACGCCAACGACTTCGACATTCTTACTCTTCAGCTTGCCGAGATCGTCACGGAAACCACAAGCCTGTTTCGTGCAGCCGCCAGTCATGTCGGCAGGGTAGAAATAAACAACGAGGATCTTTTCTCCATAATGACCATTGGCTTTCCAGTCTTTGCCAGCATCATCCTTAACGGTGAACTCAGGACCTTTGTCGCCGACGTTCAAAGTGAGATCAATTGCAATAGCTGACTGGCTAAGAATTCCTAAAGCTATCGCAGCAGATAATAATTTCAGCATTGTGTTCTCCAAAGTTTGGCAGGAATATCAAAGGGGGATATTCAGGATACGATTCCCGCTAGAGACTCACAAGTGAATGATGATATGCTTCATGAGCAAAAATGGTAAACCAATATGCCGTAGATGCGCTCTAGTGATTGGATATCGATTTCTCGCTCATGTGAGAAATTAGGATCTAGGAAATACCATTTGGTGTTTCAATTCCTTTTACCCTTGACCCTCGATCCCTCGTCCCTTGACCAGCGGCTTGAATAAATCTTTCCTAATTGGTTGCGGCTAACAATGCCGCGTAAGGAGACACTTATGGCTGAAAACAAAACACAACCGACTGACGCCAGCGTTGAAGAATTTCTGGCAGTGATTGAAGACGATCAGGTTCGTGAGGACTGCCTTGCATTGATCGACATCATGCAGGCAATCACGAAATCACCCCCAGTGATGTGGGGAAGCAGTATTATTGGGTTCGGAACGCATCACTATAAATATGCATCAGGGCGCGAAGGGGACACTCCGCTGACAGGGTTCTCGCCCCGAAAGAAAAACATCTCGCTCTACGTCATGGATTGCTTAGATGCAAAAACGGACCTGCTGGAAAAACTCGGCAAAGTCAAACATGGTAAAAGCTGCATCTATGTGAAACGTCTCGAAGACATTCACCTCCCTACATTGAAGAAGATGATTCGCCAATCCGTGAAAGAACTCAAGTCGAGTGGAATGAAATAATCAGCGTGTGAGGGTGATTTATAAATCAGAACAATCACAAACTTCAGAATATTGCGTGGGGTGATCTTTGGACTTCAGAAACATGCACTGGCAGTTCATTTCATGGAACATACAGTCAGTAATGTAATGCTCTAAAGGAACGAAAGTCGAATAGGTATCTTCTTCACAAGAATCGTCATTGCTAGTTTCCCAGGTCACCACACAGGCTCCTTGAACAGCGAGTTGGAAACCTGAAACATCTCCACATTCGGAACCAAGTGGCTGATAGCAAATCGTTCCGTTTGACAAGCAAGTTAAATCGATGTCTGCCGCCTCCTCCCGGTTGACTGCATGAGCAGCTTCGCACTCCATCCCCGGTTCAATCACGCTACCGTTACACGCAGGATCAGCCATCGCAGGCAATGTTCCTGCAGTGATCAACGAGAACGCACCTAGTGAAAACAAGATAGCAGCTAAGGATTTATAAACCATTTTTTCTCTCTTAAATTATGAAGCATTGGCAATGCTTCAAATGCCCACGAAAAATTTTTACACTCAAAACCTTATCGTCCGAAAACAGACAGGTTAATACTCATTTTAATGTACTCTGTTCAATCTTTACTTACTCCACTTAGCTTTTCTCCAGACGAAAAATCCGAGAACCATCAGGAAGATCCCATTCGCGATCAGTAAGAATCCTTTCAAATCGAAACCTTTATCAGCCGCTATTGGTCTTGGTTGAGTTTCACTTGCAATAAAATATTCGACTGCGTTTGAAACATCGTTCTTCGAACGCTTGGAACGGCGCTCACCACTCCGCAAATCGGTCAGGACCGAACCTTTTGAAACAGGCATTTCAAACTTCGATTCATCGATCTCAACATTAAACTTTGCATCTAAAATCGCAGACATCATCACGTGTTTTGCAAAGCCATTCTTGAATCCGACCTGAATCTTCACAGCGGGAAGACTCACACCGCCGGGATAGCTTGTCTGGTCACGAAAGAACGTGATCTTGTTCACAGTTCCGTCGGGATCAACAGATTCTTCATAGATTGGCTGATGGGTATCGGCATCAACAACAATCTGCTTGCCATTCTCAAGGTCTAACGTCAATTCACCCGGACTCGTTTCTGAAACCGTTGCTTCATTCAAGAGACGCGGAGCGGACCTTCCGATTGTTGGAGGCATCGATATCAACGATTTGAATTCTACTTTCAAGTCATTGAGCACTCACCTTAATAGTGAATATCTTCTTCTGAAATACGCCTCCTCTCTTCTGGTAGGGAACCCTGCCTCTCAGTCACTTTTCAAAACACTTTGGGAGATTTCAAAAACGACTCAAAAAACCGTTTTAATTTGCCACAGCCAAGGGAATCTCATCACAGCGAATGCGTTATGGGTTCTTAAAAAATTGAGATCGCCTGAAAGGATGGGAAATATCACGGTCCTTGGTCTCGCCTCTCCAAATCCTTCTTGGCCTCCTACAAAGAATGGTGAATTTGACTTAAAACTGTTCCGAGACAAAGAAGATCCAATCACTTGGCTGAGTATTTTGCCAGCTGGGCGACAACCGACAATCACTCCAAACCACCAGGGGAAGAAATTGCTCAAGGATGGGGTCTTCAGCGCCCATCCTGTTCACCTCTATTTGTCTCACCCTCACTTTCAGCGAGAATTATTCAACTTAATTAAGTAATAGTTCATGCCCAAAGAATCGAAAAGTCCATGAATTTAAGTGGTTCTGAATCGAATACGTGAACAAATGTGACACTTTTTCGTGATTTCTTGCAGATTCTGCCTGAATTCCACTGGTCTTAATGTCGATTAGAGAATACTGTTGGTGTAATAAACATCATTTGATGTATATTAATTCTGAAGCGACGGGTTCTATTCAAATTGATTCCATTCTTTTGGAGTCTACAAGAAGGTTGAATAACCTTCATTTTTCGAATCGTTGATCCCGATCCTTTCAAATCTTCAAACATGTCTGATCTATCTTCATACATGTCGACTATCGAAGATATCCGGTCCTTTCCTGATATCTCATTTTCTAAAGTTGATTCGTGAATCGTTTCAATCAACTTTCATAACATCTTCTCTTCAAAAAACGAATCTTGGTTCGTGATTTGCATTTGCTTATCGAAGAGAACTTTTTGTGATCTTTAGTAGCAATTCCTGCCTCTCTAGATTACTTCACCGAGCCTTCTTGGCTGCATTGTTGGCTTTCTTATCGCCAACCTTCTCTGCTAAGAGAAAAACTAGGATATTATTGTGACAAGTATTTTTGTTGGAAATCTGTCGTTCGATGCGACTGATTATGATTTAAGAACAGCTTTCGAGAAGTATGGGCACGTTTCAGGTGTTCAATTAGTAACAGACCGAGACACTGGCAAATCTCGCGGATTTGCCTTTGTTCGCATGCCCAATCTCGATGATGCGGACGAAGCAATTGCTCGCATGAACGGCGCTTCGGTCTGTGGACGATCAATCACTGTTAGTGAAGCAAACGAGCGTGGAAGTGACCGCGAAGAGCAGAATACTCGACCTAAAGTGCCGAATATCTTTGAACTCATATAAGTAGTGGCTTGAATACCAGTTTAATAAAGCCCATGACTGTATTGACTATTTTTGTAGAAAGAGTCAAAGTCACCATGAGTTACGACGAATCACCATTGAAGACTTCGTGGTTTTCAAATCGATTTCGTTTGTAAACCTAAAACCTAATGAACGTTGTTAGCAATTCTTGCAGCAACATGTTTTTACTTGTCTCAGAAGGAGATCTCCAATCAGACGACCGCAATCCATCTCGAAACCGCAAGATACCGGTCCGAGAATGAACGATGACATCCGGGATGAACTAGTCCGGGTTGTCGATGCCGAAGGCGAAATGCTCGGCGAAATGGAAACCGCCAAAGCTCTTGAATTGGCTAAAGAAGGAGGCATGGACTTAGTCGTTGTCGGCGATACCGCTGCCCCTCCTGTCTGTCGCATCATGGACTACAGTAAAGTCCGCTACGAAAAGAAAAAGAAGTCAGCCGGACCGAAACAACACCGAACTCAACTGAAACAGATTCGTCTACGAGCGAAAATCGGTGAGCACGATGTGCAAGTGAAAGTTGA
This sequence comes from Planctomicrobium sp., assembly GCA_018659505.1. Classification (GTDB taxonomy): domain Bacteria; phylum Planctomycetota; class Planctomycetia; order Planctomycetales; family Planctomycetaceae; genus Thalassoglobus. Next base: position 1,599 of record JABJMI010000103.1, on the reverse strand, counting down.
CTCTGCACGTAAGTTTTTAGTGCGTCGAGATAAAGTGAAAATCAACGTCATGTTTCGTGGTCGGGAGAATGCTCACCATGATTTAGGACGTGATCTTCTCAACAACGTGATCGAAATGCTCTCAGACGTCTCAACCGTCGAGCAATACCCACGTATGGAAAGCGGTCGAATGATGTCTGCTACACTCACGCCATTGGCGAAGTAAAAATGCAGATAAAGAGTTCGACAAGTTAAGTATCATAAAAGCCTCGGTCAGCATTTATTGTTGATCGGGGCTTTTTCAATTGATAAATGAAAACTAAACGTCCAAATCTTTAACATCCAAAGCATGCTTCTCAATGAACTCGCGGCGGGGTTCGACGTGGTCGCCCATGAGGACTCGGAAGATTTCTTCGGCTGAGGCGGCATCGTCCATGGTGACCTGCATCAGGATGCGGGTCTCGGGGTCCATCGCTGTCTCGAAGAGTTCGTCCGGGTTCATTTCACCCAGTCCTTTGAAGCGAGTGTAATTCAAACCTTTGCCACCCATCTCACGTAATGTCGGAACGAGACCGCGCAGATGTTGCAGGCGTCTTGGATTGTCTTTGTTCATCAGTTCGTAAGGATAAACTTGTTCAACGTTCCGCGGTGGTGGTTCTAACAGATCATTCAAAGTGAGTTGGAAGTCTTTCTGTAGCGTTAGAATAACCGAGTTAATCGTTCGCACTTCGTAGAGATCCGCCACGTTTAATGTGTTCGTCGGCTCTTCTTCTTCAGCCTGTTCGCTATCAGTTTCAGTCGGTTCTTTTAACTCAATCGCTGGCTCTGCGACCTCTAACGGCTGACCTTGATCTGCTTGTTGTTCGAGCAGGAATTCCTCGACTTCGGTCTTTGTTCTAAACCAGTGATCAACAACTCCTTGAGTAACACGATATCTCGGCAGCAGTCCCTCTTTGGTTGTTTGTTCCATAGCGAGACGACGCAACGAGATTCCTCGTCGTTCCAAAACTTCAAGAGGTTCTTCGAGTTCGCTGAGTGTCGCTGCCAACTTGCGAAGTTCTTCCGTTGAGAATTCTCGGTCTGCTGCGTTCGGTTCAGGTGCTTGAGTTCCTTCAGCGACGTTCAAGAGATGTGTTCTTGGATGCACAACAAGTGTTGAATCGTTCAAGCCGAGTTCGAGCAGTTCCGACATCATCTCTTCATGAGTCTGAACATAACGTGGCTTTTGATTCCGCTTACCTTTCGCAAGAACTTTATAAAGCGGTGGCTGAGCTACGTAGACGCAGCCCTGTTTGACCAGTTCCCGCATGTGTCGGAATAAAAAAGTCATCAACAACGTGCGAATGTGTGAACCATCGACATCCGCATCCGTCATGAGAATGATTTTCCCATAACGTCTTTTCGCGATGTCTTGCTCTTCCGCCAGCGGTGTAATACCGACTGCTTTGAAGATCGCTGTCACTTCGTTATTTGCGAGGACTTTTAACAGTTGTGCCTTTTCGACATTTAGAATCTTACCTCTTAGCGGCAAAATTGCTTGGTAGCCTGAATCACGTCCTGTATCAGCGGAGCCTCCCGCAGAGTCTCCTTCCACCAAGTACAGTTCAGAGATCTTTAGGT
>JABJMI010000261.1 GCA_018659505.1 Planctomicrobium sp. | reverse complement strand
AATGTCTTCTTTGGTCTCGGAATTCCTGCTCCATTACAGACCGAAGGTTTCGATGGTGTACTTGAGCCATTGAAACCTCTCGGAGACAAATTACTCATCATGCGAAATGTCGATCAGGTTCGTTGCGACGAGTCTGGCATCAATGCACACTTTGATGGAGCCTCCGGCGCCTTCACTGCAACACCTCCAGATGGTGAAGCGAAGTCGGGTGGAGCTTCTATCGATCAAGTGATCCGTAAAACGTACTATCCAGAAGGATTGCCGAAAGGGATTGTGCCAACCTTAGTCGGCGGAACATTCTTTCGTCGAAGCCGTGTCAGTCGTTATGTCCATAGTTATAATTCTAACGGAACCGTCGCTGCGACAATGCAGGAACGACCACGAGACGTTTTTGATCGTGTGTTCGGTACTCTGGCAGGTCAAGAAGACAGCACCGACATCCGTAAAGAACGGTTGAATCGTTCGGTGCTTGATTCGGTCGTCGACCAGTATCGCTTCTACACCGGGACAAATTCTCCTCTCGGAGCGACATCGAAAACACGCGTAGCTGATCATCTTGATCGGATCCGTGAATTTGAACAGCGAGCGTACGAAATGCAGCATGACCAAAAAGGTGTGACGGTTCCGCCTCGTTCAATGGTCGCTCATGGCGGACCTGCCGACCCTGGTGGAGAAGGAATCGACATGCCACTTGATCGTCTGACCGAAGAATGGCGACTCATGGCAGACCTTTATGCACTTGCGATTCAGTTAGATCGAGTCCGCTTTGGCTCGCTGACATTCTTGGCTGCCGGAGAACGACTAAGAGTGACAGGGGATTATGAATACGATGGTCGGAAGGTATTCTCCTTTGATGATGCAAAGCAGTTGAAGAGATCAGGTTCAGCTGGTTGTAGCCACGAGTGGTGGCATCAATTTAATGAGAAGAAAGCGAACGAACAACTGAGAGCACATGCACACATGAAAATGCGTGAAGTTGCCTACTTCTTACAGCGACTCGATGATAAAGACTCGCTCGAAGCGAATGGGAAATCGATCTTGGAGAACTCGATGATTACGATTTCGACAGAATCTGGAGACGGTCGACATTCAGACGTGAAGCGCGAACTCTCAGGTGTATTCCACGCAATTACCGGAGCGAATGGTCGGTTCAAAACCGGACAAATCATGGATGTGAACGCAGAAGGTTTGGATGTCTATAATACCATGCTCGATGCTTGGCAGACTAAAGAACGTCTAGGACCAGAGAAGAGAGAAACTCGTAAGGTGGAACAGATATTAGCCTGATCCTCCAGTAGTGACATTGCCCTTCGTTTCATAATCACTTGACTCGATCAAGTTGGAAACTGCTGGCTACATCAGACTTATTGTTCTCACTCAAACTTATCTCGAGAATCCGCCGCCACCGAGTCCGTTCAACAGAAAGTTGAATTGTACAAGTTGTCGAGCAGAATTGATTAACTCTTCTTCGAGTGTATATTTTAGAATCAGTGTGTCACCTGGTTGAACCAGAATTCTTTATGATGGATCGGTCAAGGCTGCATTCAGGTCAACCTTAATTGGAATTTTTCCGCCACATGGAAGTTCACGCAATACAATCAAGTTCGAAGGCTGACAACCTGTTCCACCCTGATTACCTCCTCCGCCCTGCCCTTGTCCTTGTCCGATACCTGTTCCACCGCTGCCGACATTGCCGCCCACAATCGCGATCGCTTCTAAGACATCAATGCTGTAATCCCGAGGTAGCAGATGCTCTCCACCGCGTAATGTTCCTGCGGTGTAAAATTTTTCGGTGTCCCGCGCAGCGATGTACACGATATCTCCATTTTCGAGGATAATATCTTCTTGTGTAAAATGAGGAGGTTGTTCTGGGAAGAATCTTAAGGGGATGCGAACTGATCCTTCTGCATCAGGCAGCTTAGTATTGCAGTCCCACGGATCTTTGCAGGTGAGCATGGCAGAGACGAGACGGTCTCGTTCTTCGCCTTCTTTGTATCCACTTTTAATAATGACAAGTTCATTTTTTGCATCGAGTCCCGGAAGCCCACCGGTTTCGTTCAATGCTCTCAGCACATCGTTTTCATATGCAGGCAGGTCAATTGTCGCACCGGTTCCACGTTTTGACACACCATCTTGTCCGCCAGTCTCTTCTCTAATCACAGTGACTCTGAACTCTCTGCGTCGAATCAGCGTGACAATGTTTTTTGTCTGATCTGGCTGAAGAATTTCGTTTTCGATGTAAGAATCTCGAACTAGGTCTGAGGCTTTTGTAAGGGTCAAACCTTCTACTTTTAGAGACGGAATGTATGGCAGTTGTATTGTTCCATCTTCACGAATCGGAACTGGGAAACCCAAAGCCGGTGGCTGATCCCCTGCTTCTGGGAAGTGGACAGGTGGGTTTTCACCTTCTTCTCCGAGAACATTTTCAATATAGACTCCCAATACATCGCCAGGTCCAAGTAGATATTCTTTTGGTGTGTCTTGCCGCAATCGAGAGATCGAAATTTGTTGTGCGTCTTCTTTAGGACGCGACAGAACTTCAGCTGGAACTCGGTTGACAGGAATCGCCTTCACATCACCTGTGAGTGTTTTACAACCTGATGAAGACATTACTGGAAGTGCGCAGAACACCAGAAGTGCTATTTTCAGGGTTGATTGGTAGGTATCCATTCCTGGCTGTCCGATGTCTGTCGAGCAATTCTTCTAAATTGCTATTATGGAAACAATGAAGCTCTCGTGACTTGTTCAAAGCTTGAAATTTAGGTTGTCAACGCTGCGCCCTATGGTGTCGTCGTCTGAAAGGACATCTTCTTGATTTTTGTACCGTGCTCAAATAAGTCGAGTGTTTGAATATATTGAGTTTGATTAAGTTTTTTTGTATTCGCAGATGAGTTCGGAGGAAGAGTTTGCTCGTGACTAATCTTCTCAATGAGTGGTGGAGGGGGAATTGTTTCTTGTGGTGAAACAGGAGGAACTAATGCAGGGACTGGCTCCGGCTCGACCGGTTCAAGCTCCTCAGGTGAGATTGACGGATGATTCAATTCAGAAGAGATCTCGGTCGGAGGTTTACGGTAGAGCTGTTCAGCTGTCGTGATGCGACAGTGATTCTCTACGCCATCTCCCATAGCGACATTCGCTCCCGAGGCGTATCCGTTGAACCATGAAAGGGTTCGGGCTTTGCAATCTTCTTTCATATTGCAAGCACTCCAGTATTTCCTGGGTGGCAAAGTTGGCGGACGTGTCCCCTTGCCTTGCATGACTGCGTAATAGCCGCTTCGAAATCCATTTTCGAAATCCTTCTT
>JABJMI010000025.1 GCA_018659505.1 Planctomicrobium sp. | reverse complement strand
GAGTCTCTAAGCCTGGATAGTAGACATGCTCGACTTTCGGATGTTCGTCGAGCATTCTGGCGACGGCAATCGCGCTTCGCTGATGTGCCTCCATACGCGGGCCAAGTGTTTTGACACCTCGTAGAACAAGCCATGCGTCGAATGGAGAACAACCCAAGCCCATCGAGTTCACGATGTAGGAGATACGTTCTTGATGCTCCTCTTTCTTCGTGATGACTGCTCCGCCGACAACATCGGAGTGACCGTTTAAATACTTGGTCGTCGAGTGGATTACCACGTCGACACCCATCTCCATTGGTCTTTGGAGGTACGGAGAAAGAAATGTGTTGTCAGCGATTGAAATCAGATTGTTCGCTTTTGCGATCTCAACCATCTCTGGGATATTAACAATGTTAAGCAACGGGTTACTCGGTGTCTCGATCCAGATACCTTTTGTTTCAGGTGTGACTGCGTTCTTTACGGCATCTAAATCTCGCATATTGACGAACGAGAACTTGTAACCCTGTGAGGTGAAAATATCATAGAAAAGACGAAATGTTCCGCCATAGATATCGTTGCCCGCGATGATATGATCACCTGGCTTGAAGAGGTACATTGAAGCAGTAATCGCTGCCATGCCGGTGCAGACCGCTCGGCAATCGATGCCACCTTCGAGTGATGCAAGATTCTCTTCAAGTGCCTTGCGGGTAGGGTTTCCACTGCGTGTGTAATCGTAACCGCTATTGGTATTTAGATCGTCCCAATAGAAGGTAGAGGAAGGGTAAATGGGAGTTGTACAACTATTAAACGCAGAGTCTTTGTCGACGCCTGTATGTACGCAACGAGTTTGAAAATCCATGTGATCGTTCTACCTGATTGAGTGTTAGCGAGCGGGTAGTTTATCGGGTAAAAGCAATCAGGCAAGAGTTCCCTCTCTGGCTGAATTTATCCGATTTCTTTTAAGTGGGGACATCCCTTTAGACACAATCAATTATGTCAGGTTCATCGATTTTAGAAACTCTTCATTCGACTTGGTCCGCCGCATTCGATTTGTGAGAAGTTCCATTGCTTCGACAGGGTTCATGTCGTTGAGAACACGCCTCAAAATCCAAACGAGGCGTAGCTCTTCTTCACTCATCAGTAATTCTTCACGGCGAGTACCTGATTTGTTGACATCAATCGCGGGCCAGATGCGTTTCTCAACCATTCGTCTGTCGAGATGCAGTTCGGTATTACCTGTCCCTTTGAACTCTTCGAAAATCACTTCGTCCATTTTCGAGCCGGTATCGACAAGAGCCGTTGCTAGAATTGTGAGGCTCCCACCTTCGTCAACTGCACGGGCAGCTCCGAAAAATCTCTTCGGATGTTGTAATGCGTTGGCATCAACACCACCAGTGAGAATTTTCCCCGAGTTTGGACATTCCGTATTGTATGCTCGTGCAAGGCGAGTGATTGAATCGAGAAAGATGACGACATCCTGGCCATACTCCACCATGCGTTTTGCCTTCTCGATGACCATTTCAGCGACCTGGATATGTCGACTCGGAGGTTCATCAAACGTACTGGAGACGACCTCACAGTTCTCTGCTTTGACCTGCCGTTCCATGTCTGTCACTTCTTCAGGACGTTCATCAATCAAGAGCATGATTACGTAAACTTCCGGATGTGACTCGATGACAGCTTTGGCAAGTTGTTGCAACAAGACGGTTTTTCCGGCACGCGGCGGAGAAACGATTAAGCCACGCTGACCAAACCCAATGGGAGCAACCATATCGACGATGCGCGTGCTGATTTCAGCATCTTGCTCTGAGAGTCGAAGCCGGTCTTTCGGATGTAAAGGAGTTAAGTCGTCAAACGGAACTTTCTCCGAAACCATATTCGGATCACTTCCATTGATCGCTTCCACTCTTAGCAAAGCGAAGTAGCGTTCGTTCTCTTTTGGTGGGCGGATTTGTCCTGCGACAGTTGCGCCTGTACGAAGCCCGAATCGCCGGATCTGACTAGGAGAAACATAGATATCATCGGGACAAGGCAAATAATGAT
>JABJMI010000026.1 GCA_018659505.1 Planctomicrobium sp. | reverse complement strand
TCCCTTGAGCAATGACAACTTCAATCTCTCGAAGTTTGTGGATGATCTGTTCAGTTGTGTAACGAACTTGAGGCATGCTTTCTTCTCCTTGTCTAAAACGGGTTCAGTATGACCAGTGTCTATAAAAAACTGGTACCGTTATAGGGGGGAAGGTCACTCTCAAGACCGATTACTCATCGGTGCTGTCGGTCGGCTCTCCGCAGAGAAGGGGTTTCACTTATTGATCGCTGCGTGTGAGAATCTTATTGAAGCAGGGCACAACATCGAACTTGCGTTTCTGGGTGAGGGAGATCAAAGACAGGCGTTGGGTAAACAGATCGCTGAATCAAAATATTCAGATCGTTTTCACTTGTTAGGGTATCAAGCAGATACCATCTCCTATTTCGAAGCAATGGATATGTATGTTCTCAGTAGTTTCAGTGAAGGTTTACCAAATGTTGTCCTGGAAGCGATGGCGATGGAGGTTCCAGTTGTCGCCACTCGCGTAGGTGGCGTCCCGAATCTGATCAGCGATGGTATTCACGGAGTGCTAGTTGATTCCGGGAATGTAGAGGCATTGCAGCAAGGGATTCAACGGGCGCTTCAAGACGAAACCCTGCGAACATCAATGGTGAAAAACGCGAGAGAAAGAGTTGAGAACGAATTTAGTTTCGAGAATCGTATGGCTCAGGTGAGTCAACTTTATGATCAACTACTAACGGGGCGATGAAGATTATATTGTAAACAAGCCAACGAGATTTCCGGAAATCTCGTTGGCTTGTTTGAATACACATACAAATACCTTTCTCTGGTTGCTCGTTGGTGGGGAATTATCCAACTTTGGGTTCCCAACCCGGTTCGTACTCACGTTTCCACAAGTTCTCTGCCTGTTCGTTGTTTAGGATGTGACCATTTTTAGTGTCACAAGTCAGGATGGATTTCGTACGGTAGGAAATGTTTCCTAGATGGCAGAGCAGGGTACTGCGGTGACCGATTTCGATTTCGGCATTAAGATTCAAATGTTCGCCAGCGCGGACAGCATCGACGAGATTCTGAATGTGTGCCTCATTCGTGTAAGTCGAATTCGTATCTTCCTCGATCAGTTTGTCGTTCTTATCGTAGAAACGGTAATTGCCCGAACTTTCCAATTCGCATGAGCCGTTCTCTCCATAGAAGGAAACGAACGCCTTCGAATCGTTATGCCGATTGCAGCTACGTCCTTGCCACGAGATTTGTTTTCGATCAGCAAATTCGAAAGTGACGATATTCGTGTCTGGAGTTTGCTGATCATCCTCAAACGCATAGCGTCCACCTGAAGAGACGACTTGCTCCGGAAATTCGACTCCCAATCCCCAGCGACAAATGTCTAGCGAGTGAATTCCGTTGTTGCCGAGTTCGCCATTTCCCCAATGCCACAACCAATGCCAGTTGTAGTGAAGACGGTTGTCGAAATATGGAACTCGCGGAGCCGGTCCTTGCCATAGATCGTAATTGAGATTACCAGGAACTTCAGCAAGTTGTCCGGTTCCGATTGAGCCGCGAATATTGTTGTACCACGCGCGAGAACAGTAGACTCGACCAATCATTCCTTCGTGCAGTTTGGCGATCGCATCAATGAAACCCTGGCTGCTCCTTCGCTGAGTACCGAGTTGAACAGCACGATCATTGTGGCGGGCTGCCTTGATCATCATTTCTCCTTCCCAGGGATTATGAGAACAAGGTTTTTCGCAGTAAACATGCTTGCCAGCATTACAAGCGAGAATCGTAGCTGGTGCATGCCAGTGATTCGGTGCGGCACAGACGAAGATGTCGAGATCTTTGTCGTCGAGCATACGTCGGTAGTCGGTGATTGGTTCAGGAGACTGACCAGTATCTTTTTCGAGTTGAGCAACGGCTGCACCGGCACGTGAAGAATCAACGTCGCAAACGTATGCAACTTCAACACCCGGAAGTCGAGCGGCTGAAACTGCCAGCGAACGACCACGGCTGAGTCCCATGACCCCAACTCGAACTTTCTCGGAAGGGAGTTCTCCTTTTTGAGCCAGCAACGGACCGGCAGCATAGGCAAATGCTCCCGCTGCTGTTGTACCAAGCATCTTGCGTCTTGTGATCTCAGTCATGATCTTCCTTTTGGTGTCAGTTCAAAATCATAATAAATCCGTTGAATACAAATATATTATAAGCCTCTTGGATTCTACCTGCCAAGAACGAGAAGAATAAACTCAGTTGGAGAAAATCCAAAAATCCTATTGCTAGATTTGTCTCGTGGCATCTACGTTTTAACTTGAGTAAACTTACTTCACGGACGAGAGAAGCATAGGGAATGCTCTGGGGTTTCAATCTGAGGGTTGGATTACTACACGGCTGCAGCTTCACAGATTATGATCACGAAATGAATGGTTCACGAATCATATTGAATTCCAAAGTCAAACACTTTTGCTTCAGGTTGTTTGCGGTGCTCATCGGTTTATTTCCATTCGTTCTTTTGGAATTTGGACTGAGTCTCGCTGAAGTTGGTCAGTCAGCTAGCAAAGGTGATCCGTTTGTTGAATTCTTAAATTCACAGCCACTTTTCGTTCTCGATAAAGAACGAAAACAGATGACCATCGCTTCGTTTCGTCGCGAGTTCTTTGCACACGATGAGTTCCCTGTTGAAAAGAAGCCGGGAACATATCGGATCTTTTGCCTGGGAGGTTCGACTGTACAAGGACGACCGTATTCTATCCAAACCTCGTTTCCAACATGGTTGAAACTTGGCTTGGAAGCAGCTGAGCCGAATATCAATTGGGAGGTGATTAACTGTGGAGGTGTCTCGTATGCGAGCTACAGATTGTTGCCCATCATGCAGGAATGCCTAAAGTACGAACCAGACCTTTTCATCATCTGCACAGGACACAATGAGTTTCTTGAGGATCGCAGCTACACACAGGTTAAGGGAATTCCCGATTGGTCGAAGACGACAATCAACCAGCTTTCAAAGTTGCGAACAGTTTCGGCAGCGACATCTTTTTTTAAAGATCAGCAGCAAAACAAGCCCATTCTCCCTACGGACGCAGATGCAATACTGAATTATAAAAATGGTCTGGCAGCGTACCATCGTGATCCGGAGTGGAACGAGGCAATTGCG
>JABJMI010000027.1 GCA_018659505.1 Planctomicrobium sp. | reverse complement strand
TTCGACACTGACCAGTTCACGAACTTTTTTTAGATCACCGGAGAGGGAGTCCAAGATGCTTTGCATGGCTGCCCGATCTTGGACATTTCCATACATTTTATTGAACATCTGATACGGATTTTCAATCGGTGCGACAGGCTTGTTCGGTCCGTCGTAAGACATACGTGTCCATGGATCAGCACGTTCGGTGACGCAGACACCAAATTCAAGTGAACCAAATCGAGTACGAGTTGAGTCCTGACTTTGAAGGTAATTGGAAAGTTCCTGATCAATGGAAATCCCACTCGCCCACCCAGCGGGAGTGTGTGATCCACCCTGAATATTACCGGGGAAAAGCTCCTTGCCTGTGAGCGCACAACTCATGCCTCGCATGTGGCTATCGCCATCTCCTCGGACTTTGTTGGAGACACCTTTTAGAACTAGCATTTGGTCCTGAAACGGCTGAAGCGGTTGCATGATCCGTTTTAACTCAAAGTCGCTGCCGACCTTGTCTGGCCAGAACTCGTTGATCACGGTTCCATTCGGACTGAACATAAACAGCAATCGCTGCTTGCGTTGAACAGTCCCTGCAAATGCCAAGCTGGGCAAATTCATGATGAACGGAAGCGCCGCAGCGGAGATTCCTGTCTGTTTCAAGAATTCACGACGTGATTGAACTGACATCATTTTTTTCCTTGTGGCTGATCGACCCCGTGCAGGGCTGCTAAAACATTGATCTCAACGATCAGTTTCTGAATATTAAAGTCTGATGCCGCGAAATCGGATCGCAATGTTTCGAGAATATTCTCGCCATACGCACGAGACGCCTGTTTAATTTCATGTTGAAAGAGGTGTTCAACAAAGCCTCTTTGAGACATCTCATCTTGCACTGCGTACTCAGCGACGTCTCTCGCACCTGTAAATGTGACAGTTTTGCCACCGTTTAGAGAAAAATCACTGCTTGCATCGATTGGCTTGTCTTTGTCCATCGTCCTAAAACGACCAACGGCATCATAGTTTTCAAGACTGAAACCCAAGGGGTTTATGGTGCTATGACACGTCATGCACGCCTGAGACTTTGTGAGTTCTGCGACCTTCTCACGCATTGTAAGTGTTGGGGCAAATTTACTGTCTTCGAATTCGATTGCCATCGGAGGCGGTTTCAGCGAGCGACTTAAGATCTTTCTCGTAATGAACACCCCACGATGAATCGGTGAAGTCGTCTCCTGGTGAGCAAGAGTCGAAAGCAGGAACGGGTGTGTCACAACTCCCGCCCGTTGCTTTGGATCTAACGCTATCTTTTCGAAGCCATCTTCTTGCTTGATGTCGACATCGTAGAATTTCCCTAACCGCGCGTTGAGATAGAGATCGCTCGAAAGTAACAACTCTCGATAATCAGATTTCTCTCCCCAGACGACATCATCAATAAATAGCTCGATTGAGGTTTTCAGGTCAGAGACAAGTTGTGCATCGAAGCCGGGGTATTGCTCTATGTTTTTTGTGATACCCCTCGCTTCGTGAAACGGGAGAAGTTCATGGAAAAAGCCACGAATCTTAAATTTTGCACGTTGGTCCCGAACCATTCGCTGCGCCTGCTGACGGACTGTCTTCTCATTGAGAAGTTGTCCTTTCTCAGCGGATTTCAGGAGTTGTTGATCAGGCAGAGAATCCCATAAACCAAGAGACATTCTGGAGGCAACGTCGTAATTGTCAACTTCAGTATCTGTAAGTTCGACATAGAGAAACTGCGGAGACTGAAACGCGAGGAGCACCACACGTTTAACAGCAACTTCTAAGTCTTCGCTGTTCGCAAATTGATTTTCAACTAAAAGTTGCTTTTGCTCTTCCGTAAGCGGTCGACGGAAAGCGAGTTCGACAAAACGGTAACAGAAGTCTTTGACTTTATCGCGACGCTTATCGTCGTCTCTATTGGTTTTCGCGAGACGATCCAATCTTTGCACGACAATGTTTGCAATTTCCATCGCTGCCTGTGTTGTCGCACTCACCCATGCTTGCGAAACTGAACTCCCCCGCTCATAACCCAAACTGGCGTCATCAGGCGGGAATGGTGTGGAGACAATGACGCTTTCCGAAACACGCTTGGGGGAGAGTAATCGCTTCGGGATGACCGTTTGAATTCCATGAGGCGACTGAACCAGTAATTCGACCGAGGCAGTTTTTCCCTTGTATTTATAGTAATCAAGCCGAATGGGATACGCTCTGCCTCCCAGAAGTTGAACCGTTTCAGATTGTTCAACAACTTCTCCGCCCGAAGCAACCCAGCCATCAATGAGAGCTTTGTCATTGTTGTTCACCCACATTCGAAATCCATTTTCCGAACGAACGGTGAATTTGTAGGCACCTGTCTCTTCAGCGATGAACGATCCGTCCCAGCGAATGGAGAATTCTTCTTTTCCAATTCCTTCACCGGGTGAGCCATCTTTGAATTCGAAATCGATGAACGGATCGGTTCGCTCGATCTTGCGTTTGTTGCGACTCATATTCTTCGAATCGAAATACTCTGCGCTGAGACCGCGAGAGTCGTCAACCGTGCTGGCTCCAAGAAAGTTGGTGAATAAGTCTGCGACTACATTAAGGTACTGGTTGTTTGTCAGACGAACCAATTCAATCCGGGGCGGTTGATTCTTCGCACGAGCTTCAGCCGTGTAGAAGGAATCGTACAGATATTCAGCCACTCGATTCGCATCATCGCTAACAACCTGCTCAGGATCTTCCTCAGGCATTGTGTCGTGAATGATGCGAGTCAGGTCATCGAGAGACTT
>JABJMI010000028.1 GCA_018659505.1 Planctomicrobium sp. | reverse complement strand
TCTGGGCGGGCGAATTTGGTCGAACCCCATTTTCACAGGGAGCAAACGGTCGCGATCATAATCCATTTGGTTACAGTGTGTGGATGGCAGGCGGAGGAATCAAAGGGGGAACAATCCACGGATCGACAGACGAATACGGCTATCATGTCGTTGAGAACGAAAGGACCATTTACGATTTGTGGGCAACCGTACTTCACCAAATGGGAGTCGATCACGAACAACTCACCTATCGCTACAGCGGACGGGATGTTCGCCTCACCGATGTCCATGGTCATGTCATTCATGAAATCATCACATGATGATTATGAATCACTTCTGTTAACTGAAGTTGAATTTAGAAGCGGATAAATTCAGTTGAACAATTGAAATGAATTTATTTGAGAACGCGGAGACTCGCTGATGATGCGGATATTGACGGATATAATAAAAGCTTGCCATCCGACTTCAACTGATCTGCTTTCATCCGCATTCTCTGGGTTGATCAGCGTTCTCCTTATTGTCCCTCTGTGTTCTCGGTGACCTCTGTGGCTAAACAATTGGGTCGCTGACTACAATGTGAGTTTCATTCATTAATTGAGGTGGATTGAACACTTCATTCTGTTGAAGTGTTCCTTATATTAGAATACCCATCACTAAAATAATTATTTAAGTAATCTGGCTGAGAGGCCATTCAAGGAAGAACTGACTCGTGATTAGAAAAATTACTGGCAAGCTGTGTGATCTGCGTAATCAAGAAGCCTCGATTGAAGTGGGAACCTTTGAGTACGAAGTACTCATCCCCGAATTCGTTCGTCGGCAACTTCAATCGAAAATCGATGAAACCATCACCTTAATGACAATTCATTATATTGATGGGAACCCCCAGAAAGGTCGTCTCACACCGCGCTTGGTCGGTTTCCTACATCAAGCAGAACGAGAATTTTTCGAACTGATTTGCCTGGTTGATGGAGTCGGTGTCAAAAAAGCATTGCAAGCGATGGTGCGACCCGTGCAAGAAGTCGCCACCGCAATTGAAGAACAAGATGCGAAACAGTTAAGCACGCTACCTGGAATCGGCCCCGCTGTTGCGGAGAGAATCATTGCCAAACTAAGACGAAAAATGGCGAAATTTGCTTTGCTTGTCGACAGTGGTTCGGCTTCAGAGCAACGTGAAGACAGAGATGTTCTGAACGAAGCTTCTGAAGCATTACTCGCTTTAGGACATTCGCAGTCAGACGCCCGAGATAAAATTGAGAAGGCAACTCAATCACGCAAAGGCAAATTCAAATCAGTGGAAGATGTCTTGCAATCAATCTATTCACAGCAACGCCCTGAACAAAACTAAGAGCAGAGACATGTAGTCGTCTGATCTTCTCAACCATTATTTGAATGGTAGATCAATTCAGTATCGGTGTGAGTTTGCATGATTGTTTTTGCTTGTTTGATCCTTTCTTGCATCTCGGCGTTCCCGGTGAGCTTGTCGCCCCGGCGTTGCCTGTTGACGAGAACTGTCCCCAGTTCGGTCACTTCGACAAGATCACCGTCCGAGATCGATCCACAGTTCTGACCGTTAATCACAAGCTTACCCATTTCGCAATTGACGACAAGCTCTGGTGAGTCATACATCAACGAGCCATCTTTGCCTTTGACGATGGCATGAGTTCGCTTGTCACGATGAATGGAATAACGAATGCCATCGTGCGTCCCTGTCCATGTTAGTGAACTGCACGAAGGAGTCAGCATGGCGAGGGTAATCGCAATGACGAATCCGAATTGAGTTGAGTTCTTTGACATGTGATAGGGATTGGGTGTTAATAAAAGTGAGTGAGAGATGAACGATTCATCGCCTCGCAGTATTTATGACTTCAGCTTAAGGAAAAGGTTGGAAGTCGATCTGATTCGAAAATCAAACCGACTTCCGTTCCCTCTCTCCCTACGCTGCATATAGCTCGGAATTATAAACGTATAGTTCTATTGAATTTTTAAGCTTGCCACGCTGAGGATTGCTAACAGTGCTGATCCGATCCAGAAGCGAGTAACAACTTTGATTTCGTGTTGACCTTTGAATATGAAATGATTGTGCAGTGGGCTACAAGCGATCAAACGATTGCCAGTGAATTTGAACCAGCCGACTTGTGCGATGACGCTTAATGTTTCAATAACGAATACTCCGCCAGCGATCACTAGAACAACTTCTTGACGAGTCACTAACGCTGCCAGTGCGAGTAATGCGCCAATTGGAAGTGAACCGGTATCCCCCATGAAGACTTGTGCTGGATAACAGTTGAACCACAGGAATCCGAGGACAGCTCCAACGAGTGCTCCCATGACAATACTGAGTTCTCCCGCACCAGCCATGTAAGGAATGCTTAAATAATCTGCCATCACCATATGGCCGGCGAGATAAGTGAGAGCGACAAACGCAGTCCCAACAAAGATCACACAACCACTGGCAAGTCCATCTAGTCCATCAGTGAGGTTGACACCATTAGAAGTCCCGACAAGAACGAGTGCTCCCCAGAAAATGAAGCCTGCACCGAGCCAGATTCCGTACTGACCAATCGGCCAGATAAGTTCTAAACCGTGTGGCTGATCACGTTGAACGAGGTACAACCAGGTAATCGCAATCGCTGCAAGAATTGACTGCACGAGGAATTTTTGTTTGGCTTTCAATCCTCTTGTTTTCTTACCGATCTTTGTCCAGTCATCAACTGCTCCCAAGGCAGCAAACGAGATAGCAATAAAAATTCCTATTTGAACATAAGCACTGGAGAGATCCCCCCAGATCAGGGAAGCAATAACAACCGCAGCGATGATGAACATCCCCCCCATGGTGGGAGTTTCATTCTTACTGGCATGGAGCTTGTTTAATGTTTCGGATGCACTATCAACTCGCTCTCTGCAACGTGCTTTCAACCAGCGAATTGCAAATGGTCCCAAAATAATTGCAGCCAGAAACGATGTCACGGCAGCCATTGCGGTTCGTGCTGTCAAATAGACGCGCGAATCGCCAGAGGCGTGCTGTTCCATTTGCTCAGCGAGGGGAACGAGATGTTGAAGCAACCAGGGAATCATTGGAAGGAGGAATTAGGAACTAGGATTTGGGAATTAGGAAAAGTCGAATGTTGA
>JABJMI010000071.1 GCA_018659505.1 Planctomicrobium sp. | reverse complement strand
GCGCTCTCTGCGGCTCTGCGTGATTCATACTTTCTTAAATCCAACAGTATGAAATTTATCGTTCCCAGCGGACTCTACATCGCTGTCATCGGTTGGAGAAGAACTGTTGTTCCACAAAGTTGAAGTTCAAATGACTTCTCCGAGCAAGACTGGCATTCTGCCATGTCGGGTCATGACTTCGTAGTAGTGACTCGCTGCGGTTGTGAGCATGTAAACATGGTCGATGTTCTTTTCGTCTTTGACGAGTATGCCTGACATCCCCTCTTTGATCTGAAACCAAACTCCTTTCTCTAAACCATAGCAAGCGGGAATGATGACCGGTTGCGGTTTCAACCAGTTCCATTTGCCTGCTTCCAGACTTTCGTTGCGGCACCAACCTGTTTTGGGAAGTCGTGACTCTTTATTGCCTCGGTTTCCCCATTCAACAATAGTGAGTCGGTCATCAACCCAAACGGGAAGTTGAGCAACTGGATCGCGGAACAGAAAACGAATTTCTTTCTCATTCTCGTTTCGAGAAACAACACGATTTTGAAGACTGAATTCCTCGATCAAATGATCTGGAATATCACGCCAATTCACAGCAAGTCCTGCACACATTTCACTTCCTTAAAAACAGGTTTTTCCATTTACATCACAAATATCGTAACTATGAGAGACGTCGGCGTACATTTCTGGCAAGTGCAATGTTGCACCACTGCGAAGAGCAAAACGCCCCATCTTTTCGTTGAGATCGATTTTGATTCTGTTTGCGGTCTCGTTTTCGAACAGCGAGAGTTGCCGCTGCCGCCGATTGCTCAACAACTCTGCTTCAATGTGCATCCCGCACACAAGGTTTGATTCTCGATATGATTGCAACAACATCTGAGCCGCAGAAAAGATCGTTGAAAACCCAGACGTTGCGAAAGGGAGTTTGACTGACCGCAGGTAACCACCGCCGGTCTTGTATTCGAGGCACAAGACCAATCGCTCACAGACCAGTCGTCGCTGCTCAAGTGCTTCCACTAATCGTTCAGTATTGCGTGCCAACCATGCGTTGAGCCGAACGGGGTCATTTGTCGACTCCCCCATGCTCCCACCTCGACTGACTCTCTTGTTCTGAGCTTTCTGTGTCTGGATTGGGACCACAGCTTCCCCATTGAGTTCATACCAAAGTGCTTCGCCTTTCACTGTCAGCAGACGTTGAATCCGTTGTCTATTTGCTTGCGTGAAATCAAAGCAGTTCTCAATCCCGATCTCAGCCAGTTTCATGGCACTTCTGCGTCCGATGCCGCTGATCTCAGAAACTGGCTGAGACTTCAGGAAATCTTTGATCTCATCAGCGTCCAAAAGCAACATTGTCCCGAACGGCTTATTGGCATCAGACATCAGTTTAGCAAGTGTTCGCGACCATGAGACGCCTATCGAAACTGGCAATCCCGTCTCAGCGAGGATGCAATTTTGAAGAGCAATAATTGAAGATGGAAGATCGACTTCAAAAGTCTGAACAAGATGAGACGCATCAAAGAAGAATTCGTCAATGCTGTAGTATTCAACTTCGGGACTGACTCGCTTCACAATCTCAAGCATCTTCCGAGAAAGAACTTCGTACCACCGAAAGTCACGCTTAATGAAAATTGCCTCCGGACAAGCCGGAACAACTTCCCAAATTGGTTGCCCAGTCTTAATGCCAAGTGCCTTGAGTTCGTAACTCTTGGCGATCACACAAGCCCCCTGGTTTCCCAGAACCCCGACAGCCTGACCAATCAAATTACGATACCGAACCCGCTCAGCGGAGACGTAGAAACAATCCGCATCAAGATGTCCGATCAGCTTGTCCATGCGGACAGTGTAGTGAACACATGTACCGTGTCAAGCATTTTAAGTTTCAGTTCCATCTAGCTGTTACACACAGTCACTCGCACGATAAAAAGCTGGGTTGGCAAAGCTGAATGGCTTTCATTCTTGTATAGCTCGATGAGAGTTGGACCCTTAAAACCAACACACATTACTTTCCTAGAAACTCTGCAACGACTCCAGAACTCTCTTTCAATTGCTCAATGGTCTTCTGAGCAATCTCTTCTGCTTGTTCAGTTGAAGTGACGGTGGAGTCAGGAGCCGGTAGTTCGGTATCAATTTGTTTGATTGTCGCTGGATCGCTCTGCATGTCGACCAGGAAGAGACGTCCCTTCGATACGTCGTAATTGGTTTCGTCAATGGCAAGCTTTTCAGTCTGCTTATCAATTTCTAACGAAACCTGAACTTCATTTCCGTCGAGCCTAAATTGTCCGACCGATTTGCCTGACTGTCCATTGCTAGAAGAACTTCCTCCAAAACCTCGGCTTTGGGGATTGCCATTGCCCGGAGGTCGAACGATCAAAAAATAGCCAAATGAACTCTCAGTATCATCTAATTTGACTACGGAGAACCCTACAATTGGCAAGCCTTCAACAGCTACAAAATTTGGACTAGAGATCGTTAAACCTCCACTCTGGGAGAATCCACCACCCTGTACAATATTTCCAGGAGGATTTGATTGAACTGGTCGGTCACATCCAACTAGGATTCCAAACACAAGCAAGACCATCGAAAAACGGAGAAGCATTACGACACACCCATTAGGTATATTTACGAGTGACGAAAGAAGAGAACCACGTCTGTCAAACATGTAAGTTAATCCACGAGACGATCCGTCACAACGTCGGAGAAACATAGCTGCGGGAGCAAAGTGCAATGCTGGGACAAGCCTTAGCATACATTTACTGAATTGATTTCTTAAAGCCTGCTTGCAGAACACCATCACTTGATTGCTGGGGAAGGTGCCAGTTCCATTCTAATTGAACGGGCCAATCAGCGATGATCCACATGTCACCTTGGAAGGGAATTTTTTGCTTCTTCATCCAGGGACGTTCAGCCGCTGCCTGCGATTCTTTCAAGATGCAAAACAGATCGCGAAGCATGTGTGGATTGCTACCGTAGTATGAATGACCAAGAATGCTGGTATCGATGACGGCACATTCCACGGTGTCCATCCCTTCCAGAATGACTGGAGCATTCGAGCCGCCCGCACGTTCTTCTTTGTTCCGAAACGACGAGGCAATCAAGGCGGAATCATTGAGGCAACGATAGAGGGTCGTATGATTCGCGGAATCAATCACTGCCGGCCCAATTCGTTTGAACTCTTCGACTCCGACATCAGGAGCGCACAGCACGATGTTATCGAAGCGAAGAGCAGCATCATTTTCAGCGTACATGAGTTGCGAAACTGAACGCATCACCAACCGATTCCCCATGCTGTGTACGACGATGTTCACATTCGTTTCTGTTGTGAGATTTGCTTTGAGATCATCGAGAAATTGCTTGAACGGAATTATCGACTCGTTCACCACATCTCCGTCTTGCCCATAATTCTCAACGCCTCCTTGTGATGGCCAACTGTAAGCGACGACTGCTCCGTTGAATGGCAGGTCTCTAGCAATCTGTGCGAGTCGACCGACAGAGGATTCAAAGTCGACATTAAAACCATGGACAAAAACCAGCACGTCTTTCTGACGAGAATTGGCGATCTGCTGATTTAATTGTTGATAGAAAATTTGACTCTGGAGCGGCGTGACATCTTCAACAGATGTGTATTTCGCTTCATCGAAAATCACTTCGTGCTGCCACGGTTTTGGAAGTCTCTCAACAACTTTCCCAAACAGACCATCTGGTTTCGCTTTTTCCAGCTCAGCGTCTGTTGGTTCAGTTAGACCAACAGAACATCTCCCATAGTGCAGATCCTGCGAGTAATCATTGCGGAAACGAACAGCTTTGGTCGTTGCATCAATCTGAGAATCACGATTGGTCGCGAACAGAATATTCCATCCGGAATAGGCATCTTTCTGATAATCAACAAGCGTGACCGGTTCTGCTAAAGAATCTCGATAGCGCCACTTGAAATCATACTCCAGCGAATCAGGATCAGGTTCCGCTTTGCCTACTAATTCTTGCTCGAATGCGGTGTCTTAATAGAGCGTATTCTCTGGTGGAGTCAGAAAGAGCTTCGGTAAGCGACAACCAGTGATATTGATCAGTAGAAGGAGACTAACCCCGAAGACAAGTTTTGATTTCTGAGCCCGCATAAAAGATATCCTCCGACCGATCTTAGTATCGGGCAAAGAATATCGCTTGAGGAAATTCAGCACATCATGAATGTAGCTGAAGCTTCAAGTGTCGTTGCGAGATGAGGCAAGAGCCGCAATTCCTGCCGAAGTCAAGAGAATTTCAATTCGAATAACGTGTAAGAAATCCAAAGGAAAGAAGTTCTTTCGGGAATTCAGCAACTGCAACCATTCTAAGATAAAGGATTAACACAGAGGCACGGAGAGCACTGAGGAGAGAAAGTGAACGTCGCCAATGGTTGATCGGGCTTTTTTTGCAGTGAATCCCAGTGCTTCTGTTGTCCGCGAAGTACCCTTCAATTAGTTACAACGCTGATGCTACAAAACAGAACTATTCAATCCAAAACTGAATTTGCTTTAGCTCATAAAGGTAATCGGCGTGAATCCGCCGCATCCGCGAAAATCCGCGTTCT
Organism: Planctomicrobium sp.; assembly: GCA_018659505.1. Taxonomy (GTDB): domain Bacteria; phylum Planctomycetota; class Planctomycetia; order Planctomycetales; family Planctomycetaceae; genus Thalassoglobus. Next base: position 2,176 of record JABJMI010000071.1, on the reverse strand, counting down.
CAAAAAATATGTCCAAGGGTTGGGCTTCTCAATGCCACGTAGACAGGGAGCTTACGCTCCCCGCTCGCCTGCCTTTCTTTGCGATCTTCCGTTTATTTTTTTCTGTGTTGAGATATGAGATCAGTCAACATAGACGCCCGACTCTTCTCCCTTTTGTATTGTGCCTAACTGCCAACATTCGGAGCCGGTCTGTTTGATGGTTTCCAGCGTTGCTTCAACAGCTTCAGGGCGAACAACGACCGCGAGTCCGACACCCATATTGAAGACACGGAACATTTCCTCGCGGTCAACATCTCCCAAGCCTTGTATCCAGTTGAAGATTGTCGGGACTTCCCAAGCAGAGCGATCTACAGGCGCCTGCAAGCCTTCAGGCATGATACGCCCGATGTTCTCTGCGAGTCCGCCGCCAGTGATGTGAGCGATGCCGGTGATGTTTAGTTTCACTTGCTCATTTTGTTGAAGTGCAGACAACAGTTTTGCATAGATTTTCGTTGGCGTGAGCAAAGCTTCTCCAACGGTTGTTCCGAGTTCGGGCACTTCTGAATCAATTTTTAGATTCGCGACTTCGAAAACGGCTTTGCGAACGAGACTGAAACCATTGGAATGTAACCCGTCGGAAGCGACTCCGATGATAACATCACCAGATTCAATTTGAGTGCCATCAATGAGTTCATCCTTCTCAACAACGCCGACGCAAAAGCCTGCCATGTCGAGCTCGCCAGGAGCGTAGAGATCAGGCATGATGGCAGTTTCGCCGCCGAGTAAGGCTGCACCGGCATCGACACATCCATCGGAGACACCTTTCACCAAGGCAGCAACCAAGTCAGGGTCGTCTTTCGGCAATGCCAGATAATCGAGAAAGAACAACGGCTCGGCACCGATACACAAGCAGTCGTTCACGCACATCGCTACAAGATCGATGCCTACTGTGTCGAACTGTTTCGCTTTAATGGCAACCTTCAATTTGGTTCCAACGCCATCTGACCCGGAAACTAAAACTGGATCGCGGTAAGCGTGACCGTCTCCCAATAGACGAAAGAGTCCAGCAAAGCCGCCAGCGAGTGGCATCACGCGTGAATTTTGCGTTCTCTTAAGTAGTGACGGAATTCGATTCATCGCTTCCGCATAGGAATCGAGGTCGACGCCAGAATCTTTATAAGAAATTGCCATGTTTTTGATCCAGAAGCGGTGAATTACGTTGTAAAAGAAGAGAGTAGGGTACGCTCTGCGTTCCGTCTTGTGAAATGAGCAAGGGTACGCAAAGCGTACCCTGCAGATTGAGTTCCATGAAATGTTAACGGGAGCATTGCGAGAGTTCTATCGGGCAGTATTTTTTGCATTTCCCTGAATCGATTTCTCTCACATTTAATAATGATGATTTGAGTCTCAACAATGTTTCTCTGAACTCAGGTTTTCACAATTCCACTCACTCCCATAGACTACACCGCCGACAAGTCTATGAATATCGATTGAACATGCAGAAAAGCGAAAAACAAACATCCCTGGATCATGTGCTAGCATTCCCAATGTTTGTAGTAACGCTGGTCTGGCTCGCGCTCGCTGGCGTTGCAATGCACCTGCTCTCCGATCCTGAAGGACGTTATTTACACGTAGTAAAGTTTTGCGGGTGGGGCGTTCTGGCGTTGTGGTTAGTCTATTTTGTTGAAGCATGGCTGCACAGTAAGGCAGGCTCGGGGCATCTCCGCCAGCACTTGAAAATCTTCCTCTTTCCACCATTTCGCTTGGGCGGACGGGATCATGTCTCTGGAAAGACCGTTTGGATTCCTGGCATGGGATGGCGTGAAGCGAGCGACGATCTCGCCAATGAAATCGATATCAAACTCAGCATTGCCATGATTGCCATCGCATTGCTCGTGCTTCCATTGCTCGCTGTAGAAATCATTTACAAAGAAGGGATCTTACACAATCGTACGTTTGGGCTGGTCATTCAACTCGCTCAGGCTTTCATTTGGTTCGCATTTGCCAGCGAATTTTTACTGATGATATCCCTGGTGAAGAAGAAGTTTCTCTTCATGAAGGTGCATTGGCTGGATCTGGCAATCATTTGCCTTCCTATGATCGCCTTCCTGCGAATATTCCGACTTGGAAGTGCTGCTCGACTCACCAATCTTTCCAAAACAGCCAAGGTCTTTCGCGTGCGTGGTCTGGCAATGCG
>JABJMI010000029.1 GCA_018659505.1 Planctomicrobium sp. | reverse complement strand
TTTAATGACCGCAGTCTCTGGAATTTGCTGCGACGGAAGTACATCATCTCGGATCGGAATCGGTCGCTGCAACTTTGGCAAACCTTTGAGAAGTGCCTCATCAAGCTGATAATTTTGAGGGAAGATATCTTCATTCTGTAGAACTACCGAGTTCTTGTTCGAAGTAATTTCTTGCTGCTCTTTACTCCTATCAATGAGACCTTTGGGAAAGATTTCGCTGAAAGGAACCGGATTGGGAACGCTAGGCGTGACGACCTTTTCTTTCCCATCAGGAGTGGTGAACTTAATCGGGACGAGGGCTTCCATCGCCAATTTTGCTTTATCTGTTGCGAGTTTGGACGCAGGAACAGTTTCGGCGTTCGTGCCTGCTTGCTTCGGGAAAATCGAATTCAATGCTCCGTCGCCCAGTAGATCGAGTCGTCCCGATTTCAGCGCAGCTTCAGCGACTTCAGGATGTTGCCTCCACATCGAGATACTCCATTCTCGAACATCAACATAGGTCGTCGAAATCGGGGGGCGATGCGAGCGCGGTAAGACTGTGAGCCCATCGTTTGTATTGACGACATGGATCTGCATCGCCACAAGAGAAGTGACGCTCCCCAAGCAGAGTCCTGCAAAAAATGTTTTTAGTCCAGCCATGTTTTCACCTTTCCGACACGCTAGAGCATTCTGCTCTACCATTTGTCCGCGAAGAACGTCTTTCAGTGCTTCAATACTGCTGTGCCACGAGACAGATCCCAAACACTGTTGTTAAGAGCGGGCTAAGTCATGAGATTCCTACAACCCTGCCTTCACGTAAAATCAACTTCTCAAACCTACCACTTGCAAGTGTGGCTGCTTGAAAGAAGTTGATGAGGCGGTTGCGATTCTGGCTGTTTCTCAGGGCGCAGGTGGTGCATATTTCGTAGCTAGAAATGTTTGTCTATCAGGAAAACTTTGATGCCGTTTCCTAATCGTTACAACTTGAAACAACGCTCATGGAATAGTTTCTCCAGACCTCATAATAAGAAGGAGCATTGTTGGCTGATCGAAATGGACTCACGATGATTGGATTTGAACAGGAGGGCGCAGAGGAAGCAGAGTAGTTAATTAGAAACTTAAATTGCCGATTCTCAGATCCATCCCGGAGTGAGATTTCGTTCGTGGTAAAGATGCGTGGAGGGATCATAAAGCTCCTCTGCGCTCTTTGCTTCCTCCTGTTCAATCTTCTTTTATTTGAAACCGGAACAGGTCCCATGGCGAGTTTATTCTGTTCGATAAGCACATTGGAAAGCCCACAGTGAAGTGGGCAGCTAACGCGATCATTTGAAACGCAATACTTCAACAAATCACGAAGTTCGGCAATCGATGATCTGGGACGGTGTTAAAATAATGTCCATCTGTTGATCATGTGCGTCCAATGGGATGCTTTCAACAAGCTGGCAATCGAAAGCGATGCCGATCCGCAGGCAATCTTCTCGTAACATGGGAAGCAGTCGATCATAGTAACCTTTTCCATGACCAAGCCGACCACCTGCGGTGTCAAAGCCTAAGCCGGGAATCAAGGCGATATCGATACTGGATGGATGGACTGCTCGGTTTTGGTCGTACTTCAACTGTTCAATTGGTTCAAGGATTCCGTAGGCTCCTTCAGCGAGTTCTGTGAAGTCCCGAAGTTCGACGAGGCTCAGGCTTCCCTCGTCACAATATGGAACAACCACTTTCAGTGAAGAATTCAATTGTTCTTCAAGGAAGGGCTTGGTTCGGACTTCATTGCGAACATCGACGTAATAGAGCGTCGTGGCTGTGTCAGAGAATTCGCTGAGATCGGTTAGTCGTTCAAAGAGTTTTGCACTCAGCTTATCTTTGTCTTGTTGCTCTCGGCGCAGTTTACTGAGTTGAGTTCGTAAACGCTTTTTGGTCTGAGAAATTTCGTTGGGCTGGGACATCATTAACCTTTGGTACGATATCCAAGCGAAGTCAGTTTTTCACGGACTCGATCTATTTGATCACCCTGAATTTCGATAATACCATCCTTGAGTGCCCCCCCTGCCCCGCAATGGTTTTTGAGTTGTGTCAGTAAGTCTGGTAGATGTTCATGCTCATCAATCAGGTCACGAACGACTGTCATCAACTTACCGCGTTTACGTTTTTCGACTCCCAAGCGAGCAATCTGTTTTCGTGGCGGAGTCAGTTCGACCGCTGGGAGTGGACATGTGCAGTCTTCGTCCAGTTCTTCACAGACTTCGCAGCGGAGCGGACGGTCGAATTCGGTGCCTTCAAAAAGTCGCATTTGTTTGTTGTCTTTATGTCTTTGTATTAGTGGGTGTAATTCTAGCGATCTTCTGCTTCACGACGAAGTAATTGCCTTTCGTGGATCGTTGCGTTTTCGACGTCCCATGTACGGTTTTCAATTGTTTGAATGCTCAGCGGGCAGCACACAATGAAGTGTGCAGCTAAGGCCGAAGATGTTCTATGTTTTCAAATTTGAATGCTCGGTGAATCGCGAAAGATTGAACGGAACCACAAAAGTAAGAACGATCCCCAATAAGGACATTAATCTTCCCAGCTTCACAG
>JABJMI010000739.1 GCA_018659505.1 Planctomicrobium sp. | reverse complement strand
TATCGTTTCCAATCATCTGGAAAGTATCTGGCGGGAGAGGAATTCAAATCCTACCTGGAATACGCCGTTAAATTAGGCAATCTGGAGGGAACCTTCCTCGAAGTCTGTGACGGGCAAATCCTGCATACTCGTCGACAGATCACTGAAGTTCAGAAAAATGGTGCCGCTCCAAAGCCGCCGCAGATCGAACTGGCTCGTCGAGATATCAACAAAATTTTACGGGAAACTCAACTTTACCTCGATCAACCCGCTGCCGTCCGAGCTGCGGAAATCGGCATCGGAGGTCTCCCAGCGATTCTCGCCTCGCTGGAACGTACGATGATCTTCGAGTCAGTCAAAGAAGAGACTGCAGGAGAAATCCCGGTCTTAATTGTTCAAGGAAGTTTTAACAAAGATGTCTTTGAAAAACTGAACGCTGGGATGCAAGGTCTTTCCAGTCAGATCTTGCAGTTCATGCCCGACAAAGTCCGCATCACGTTTAATAAAGAGACATTGTTCCCACAGAAGTTTCAGTACCTCAAAGAACTTCTCCAGAGTCCCGGAGTCTATGAACCGCTGCTGACTGTCTCCTTCGACAACGCAGCCATCAACCAACCGATCCCAGCCAACCGCTTCAGCTACATCCCTCCCCCCGGAACAGAAGAACGCGACGAAACCGCCATGTTCATCGAAGCCATCAAAGCCTCCGCAAATATCATCGCCCCGGTAGAAGAGGCTGTGAAAGAGGAGTAGTGCCTTCGCCTGTTGGCATATATGAAGGGAGGATTGATGTCACCTCGATTCATCTGCTGGATAGTATTTTCTCTTGTAGCAGGCTTTCTAATAGGTGCTGTTGTCACCGACGATCCGGAATACGTTCCGCTAGAAGAGCAAAGTGTTGCTTACCACTGGAAACGTGTTCGGGAGTACCGTGAGTATATAAACAACCCTTATAATTACAGGCGTGAGTCAGGGTCTGGCTTATCGTCGACGACAGTGCCTTTTGACATACAACCACATCTTGCTTTCCTGGATAGCAAGGGGGAACTAGAGCATCTGGATATAGTTCTTCCTACTGTTTCGAAGAACTGCCGACCTGCGATGCAATACTGGATGAAATTTGTAAATGAACATGACGAAGTGATTGAAGCCAGCGGGGGAGCGAGTAATGCAGAGATTCAAATTTCCGGTGAGCGAGTATTCCAATTCCATGTATGGATTGATCCAGACTTCAGGGACGAGATCAATAATCTGATTCAAGAATTAGAAGAAATCGCCAAGAAGGAATGTGGCGGGGTCAGTCGGTTGAATAATTGATCAAGCTGGAGTGTCACGGCTGTGCAGCGGAGCGGTGGAAAGTTACTAAGTCTCGCAGATCGTCGACGTATTAGAACGCGAATTGACAAACCGACACGGGTCGCAGTTTCGTAGGGTGCGTGAAGCCTTTGCGTAACGCATCACAATGGACCCTCAACTACAAAGCCAGTAGGGTGCGTGAAGCCCTTGCGTAACGCACCGCAATAGACTCTCAACTGCAAAGTTCTTCGACGGGTGGCTGGGAACAGATTGTCGTAAAGCACTCTTGAATTCAAATTGGGCGGCATTGACAATCTGCCCCCAGAAACTGAACGCTGCGACTCCTGGAGGCAAATTGCAGTCCCCCTCACTTTAAGGGGAAAGTGCACTCCAGCAATTTGTCCCCAGCCATCGTGCCGCAGAGCGCACCTTTTGTAAGAGTTCTGGCTTCCAATTCGCTAGCTGATCCATGAAATCAACTCGTCAGACGAAAAGATCCCTCCGGCATATACAGCGCAAGCACGCCTTGTCGAACCCCAGCGCTGCTTTTTACAAGAACACATCAGCAAGAATTGACCTTTCCCAGCATTTTAAGTAATCTAACGAATGTAAGACGCCAGCATATACAGCAGGCACACAGTAGAATATATGTTATCCGCGTAAGGCCATACGATGAAACACGCCTTTGTTGGCTTCTCCGCTTTGCTTGCCGATATTGCGATGTGCCTAAACTGGTATCGCCTCGCTTCGTCTGGTCACTATTGTTGTGTGTATCCGACACTGGAACTTCCTGATGGTCATGTTCTTGAACCCGGCGTTGTCGTGATCAACGATGGGGCTACACCTGAACCTGAATACGAGCGTTTTCGAGGGGCACCCAACTTCATCGCGGATGTGCATTCCTCTGAATCGTCCGAGGAATATCAAGACCGAAGGCAACGATTTGCCGCCGCAGGCGTGCAAGAATACCTTGCGGTTTTCGACACACAGCCGTTGACATGGCGTTGGCATTCCTCAACCGATGCCGGTTTCGAGTTGCTCACGCCTGACGCTGATGGCATCATTCGGAGTGCAGCATTGCCCGGTCTTTGGTTTCCGGAAGTCGCTCTTTCGTCCCGCGATTGGTGGACGCTGATGTCCACTATCACGCGCGGCGTGACGCGACAGGGACACCACGATTACATGCATAACATCTGGCATCCCGAGAACGGCGGATAAATCGGGTAAGGGCAGCCATCACTGACCGCCCTCCCCACACCACCTGACATGCGGGTCCGCATCAGGCGGTTCCTCGAAGCGGAGCAAGGTCGCACCAGAGTTGTTTGAGCGAGAGAAGTGAGTAGGGTGCGTGAAGCCTTTGCTTAACGCACCGCAAAGGACCCTCAACTGCAAAGTTCAGCCGTCTGCTAGCATCACAAATCGTCGTACAGAAGCCCGCAGGTCTGTCGGGTTTTCAACGTCTGCTTCTTCGTTTAGACTTGTTGTTATTCAAACCTTCACCTCACTAGGTCGCGTGCCCTGTGAACTTAATCGTTATGCCTGTTGAACTGAATGCTTTACTCAATCGTTACCGTCATTTCAGAGTAATCGACGGTTAGGCGATGTCCGATCAGCAATTGTACGCCAAGCAGCGGTACTGCTCCGTCGTTTGCAATCACTTCAATCAGCTTGTCTTCTCCGAACCAATTGACCTCGCAAGCAAAGGTCTCCAATGTCACCTCGCCGCCGTCTGCCAGGCTCGCGCGTATACCGCCACTTTGCTTGAGCCCTGCTGCCTCAATGATACTTGCCGGCATGACCAGCTCGCCATTAAAAGCAGTGTCGACCCAAGCAGAGATTTCCGACTCCGCATCGTTTTCTGTGGATCGTATTTTCAAATGCACTAATGCCCGACCAAACTCATCAACCTTTCCGTTCACGGCTGTAAGACTCCAATATGGACGGCTGCACGATGCCCTACTCTTATTCCAAATGACAAACGATCAGGGTACTCCAGCCTGGCTGCCTGCATTGCCTCACTCAGCGTTGCACCAATAAAGTGGTCGCCAGAGTCCGGCTCGATGGCTACAAACGCGTGCATGTTTGTGTCTTCTAATTTGCTGCGTAGCTTACCTTCATACAATTCAGTCGCACGTTGTGCAACATCCTTAGTTCGATCTGAAATCATCGTTTGCTCCCTAAAAGCTTGTTCTCCCATTATTGTACGTTGTTACCACCAATTGCCAACAGCAAAGTTTCGTAGGGTGCGTGAAGCCTTTGCGTAACGCATCACAATGGACCCTCAACTACAAAG
>JABJMI010000030.1 GCA_018659505.1 Planctomicrobium sp. | reverse complement strand
GCTCCCATCCCCAATGACCGTACTCAGCTTTGCCGTCCTGAATCGCTGATGTTTGGATATTAAAGAAGTGATCTGCTTCAACGCGGAGAGCAAATCCGAGATTGATCACTAAAAGTGCCAATATGAGTCGCATCATTTATGCCTATGTCAATTTTTTCCGAATGGTTTCGTTGTAAAAAACAGTGGGTCTTCAACCTAAAAGTCCAACCCGTTTTATTCACTAAATCAATAATTGAAACGGTTGTGTTATGTGTAGCATTTTTTTCAAGCACACATTCACATACACGAAAGGAACATTACTTCATATATTGTAACGAGCGATTCACGAATTATCAGCCTCTTTTAAGACGTGATATTGAAGCCAATTCCTTCAAATGTTGGCAGGGCAAGTCTCTTAAAGTTAAACTTGACTTGAGATCATTTTCGCAGGCGCAAAAAACACGAACATGATCGACAGCAACATTAGATTCACGAAGACAGGTTTGTGAACCCTCGCAGATTTCTCAACACCCCAACGAACACCCGGAGTTTGAATCAATTTTCCCGACATGTCATTGATCCTGAATAGCTAATAACAACGGAGTGCCCGATGTCTAAAGCGTCAAAGAAAATTCACTTCTCTGCAAGTCAATCGCCAACACTGGGAGTCGAAATTGAACTAGCTCTCGTTGATAAACACTCGGGAATTCTTCGTTCTGCTTGTCCGCAAATTCTAGAAGCGATGGCAGAAGAAGATCGCGAAACCGTGAAGCCGGAATTGATGGAATGCTATGTTGAAATCAATACGGATGTTTGCACGAGCGTCGCCGAAGCTCGTGCTCAGTTACATGCACAGTTGAAAGTATTACAGGCTGCATCCGATTCAGTAGGAGTTGATCTGCTTTGGTCTGCAACTCATCCTTTCACTTCCTGGCAAGACCAAAAAGTCAGTGACAAAGTACGCTACAACCGAATTGTAAACCTCTTACAGGATACCGCTCGACAACTAGTGACATTTGGCTTGCATGTGCATGTTGGGGTCGACTCGGGAGACAAAGCTGTCATGATTTGTGACCGCATTCTGAAGTATCTTCCCGTCCTGTTAGCTGCTAGTGGTAACAGTCCTTATTGGGAAAACCGAAACACCGGATTGAACTCTTGGCGAACCAAAGTGATGGAAGGACTGCCAACAGCCGGGCTACCTCCATTCATGCGAAACTGGAGCGAATACGCTTGGTTGATCAATCACTTGATCGACACCGGATTCATTGAATCGATTCGGGAAATCTGGTGGGATGTCCGTCCGCACCACAACTTTGGAACTGTCGAAATTCGCATCTGTGACATGCCTGGACAACTGGATGATGCTATGGGGCTTGTCGCGTTTGTGCATTGCCTCGTGACCTATCTGTCGGACGCCATTGACGAGGGACTTTATCAACATGATTGCCACCCGATGTTAGTACGCCAAAACAAATGGCGCGCCGCTCGCTACGGACTCGATGCGGAACTTGTCGACAGCGTGACTCATCAACTCGTCCCTGCTCGACAAGTCATTTCTAAAATGTGTGACCAATTGGCTGAGATCGCTCAAGACTTAAACTGCAGCGATGAACTTGCTCACATGAAAGAATTTTCCAAACATGAAACCTGGGCGCAGCGACAGCTTGAGCGAATTGAAAAATTGGGCTCTCCTCAAGCGATGGTCAAATGGATGACTGAGCAGTCGAGAATTTCTTAACGAAATGGGAACTTAAAAACATGAATCAACGCAAAATTGCGGTGCCGCGAAGATGAAAAGAATTTTGCACCAAGGTCGGACATCCTTAGGCTACCACTGTCTACAAGCACGAAGCGCAAGCGAGTGGATCAAACTCTGCGGCTCTGCGTGATTCATATTATCTGAGCGTCAGCAATGTGAAATTCCACGCCACAATGGGTAAGCATAACAGGCACAAAAAAAGCCGGAGCGAACTCCGGCTTTAGTCTCATGCGAAGTCAGAATTATTCTTCTTCGCCATCGTAGTCATCGTTATCGTCGTCGGAATCTGATTCCTCAGGTTTTTGATCAGTCAATCCTTTTTCAGCAAGCACAGCTTTGCGTGAAAGTTTGACGCGATTCTGATCATCCACAGCGATCACTTTAACATCGATTTGTTCGCCAATCTTAACGACATCAGTGACAGACTTCACAAAGCCATCTGAAAGTTCGCTGATATGGAGAAGACCATCTTTGCCGGGAGCGATTTCAACGAAGGCTCCGAAGTCTTTGATCGAGCTTACTTTTCCGTTGTAGATACGACCGACTTTGATCTCTTCAGTGAGTGCTTCGATGTGAGCAAGAGCTCCGGCACAAACGTCTTTCGAAGGACCAGAAATGGTGATTGTACCATCATCGACAATATCAATTTGTGCTCCAGTGCTATCCTGAATAGCACGAATTGTTTTCCCGCTTGGTCCGATCACGAGACCAATTTTCTCGGGATTGATCTTGGTTGAGATAATACGTGGTGCAGAGTCAGGAAGTTCCGGGCGTGGTCGACGAATTGTTGTCAGGATGTTCTTCAAGATTTCACGTCGAGCGTTCTTTGCTTGCTCGAGAGTCTTGCGAATGATCTCTTCGTTGATACCGTCGATTTTTAAATCGAGTTGAATCCCGGTGATTCCTTTTTGTGAACCAGCGACTTTAAAGTCCATATCACCGAAGTGATCTTCGTCACCAATGATATCTGTCAGGATTGTGTAATCTTCACCATCGGTGACAACACCAATGGAAATCCCGGCAACCGGCTGACTGATCGGAACTCCGGCAGCCATCAAACCAAGTGTCGCACTACAGACGGAAGCCATTGAGCTACTTCCGTTCGATTCGAGAATATCTGAGATAATTCGAATCGTGTAGGGGAAGTCTTCTTTCTTCGGCAACACGGGAGCGACAGATCGCTCCGCCAATGCACCATGACCGATTTCGCGACGACCTGGTCCTCGGTTAGGACGACATTCTCCGACAGAGAACGATGGGAAGTTGTAATGCAGGTAGAAATTCTGAGCGACTTCATCGAAGAGTCCATCGACGCGTTGTTCGTCGCGAACAGTTCCTAGAACGACAGTTGCCAGCGATTGAGTTTCGCCACGAGTAAAGACAGCAGAACCGTGAACAACTGGCAAGATATCGACTTCACAGTCAATTTGTCGAAGATCTTCAGGACCACGTCCATCTAAACGCTTTCCAGAAAGAGTCAGTTTTCGACAGACATCTTTGTGAACAAGATAGAACGCTTCTTTCAGGTCATCGAGTGTACGACCATCTTCGAGTTCGGTTTCATCTTCATCAAAATACTTATTGACAAGTTCAGTACGGACTTCTTTGGAAGCTGCCGAACGTTCTGTTTTCTGATTCTTCTGGACAGCTTTCTTGATTTTGTCTCCGGCTTCTTTTTCGACTGTTTTGAGCCATGGGTTTTCTTCTGGCTCGTCATATTCGAATGGCTCAATGCCGGCTAATTCAACAAGTTCTTCTTGGAGCTTGCAGATTTCAACGATCGTTTCTTGACCGAAGAGAAGCGCGTCGACCATTTGGTCTTCAGGAATCTGGTTACCAAAACCTTCGATCATCAAGGTCGAATCTTTGCTGCCAGCCATGACGAGATCGAGTTCGCTTTCTTTCATCTGTTCGACAGTTGGGAACAGGACGAATTCATCATCAATCAATCCGACTCGAACCGCTGCGATTGGTCCTTGATATGGGATCGGTGAAACCATGCACGCTGCACTTCCACCAGTGATCGCCCAGACCCCAGGATCATTTTCACCGTCGGAAGACATGACATTCATGTTGATTTGCACTTCATCCCGAAAAGTCTTTGGGAAGAGTGGTCGAATCGGACGGTCTGTAAGACGACAAGTTAGAATTTCTTTTTGAGTCGGTCGCCCTTCTCGCTTCAGGAATCCACCAGGAAATTTTCCGGCAGCTGCGAACCGTTCACGATAGTCAACTGTCAATGGGAAGAAGTCTGTTCCAGGTCGTGATGGACCAGTTTGACAAGCAATGAAGATTGAGGTGTCAGCGTATTGCAACAAAATTGATCCGCTGGCCTGTTTGGCGAGTTGACCGGTTGTCATCGTTAGAGTTCTGCCAGCGATTTCTGTAGAGACTTGTACTTTTTTACTCACAATATTTCCTATTTATTTCCAACTCAGAACAACAATTTAATGGGCTGATCTTAAAGAACCACGAGAGAAAGGAGTGGTTTCCCGACAGTCGTAGAGAACGAAGTCAGCCAACAAACTTCGAAAATTTCTAATACATCGCAACAATTAATAGTGAATCGGCACAAAACTCAATCCACAAAGAGTTTAAAGCGATTCCACAAACTCAGGACATATACAAAAAGCCCTGCTCAAGTAACCTTGGCAAGGCTTCCAATATGATCGATTGAGCAGATTTCACAAAACTGTAAGAATCCAGAGACCAATTGGTTCCCCGTCAAGCGACAGGCATCCAATCGACTACTTACGAATCCCTAAGCGTGTAATCAAATCGACGTAACGCGGAGGATCGTTTTTCTTTACATAATCCAACAAACGTCGACGGCGACTGACCATCATTAACAATCCACGGCGACCTGCGTGATCTTTATTGTGTTCACGTAAGTGCTGTGTGAGACTATTGATACGTTCAGTAAGGACAGCGATTTGAACATCAGGGGATCCTGTATCCTCGCCTGAATTCTGAAACTCACCAACCAACTCAGATTTACGTTCTTTCGTAATTGACATAACTCACCGGCCTCAGAGCCGCCTCCAACCGCTATTGCGATCTCTTCTTTATATTGACACGAATTCTGCTAACAAGTTGGGGACTCTATCAGTTTTTTCTATCAAATCAAGAGTCTGTCTATGCCAGAACTCATAAAAGTCTATGAATCCGGTCAACATTAAAATACCGAGTTCGATTCGAACATTCTGGGATTAAGTGTTGTTACTAAGATGTCAAAGCGAAGTGCCTTCATAGATTTAGATCATCCGTGATTGCAT
>JABJMI010000613.1 GCA_018659505.1 Planctomicrobium sp. | reverse complement strand
TGAGCGGCTTGTTGCAACAATGCTTTGACTGGTTCCAAATTCAATGCAAGTCCGAAGTCTGCGTCGGCAGATTTTTCAATCATGTTCCGAATTTGACCACTCGACGAATTCGAAAGCAAACCTTCCAATTTTTCCTTAGAAGAGAAGACTAATCGTGAGTCGCTGACTTTGAAGATGACTGATCCATCTGGAGTCTCTACAGCTTCTCCACCGGCAATCTGGATACGTTCAGCTTCTGGCGGAGCAGCATCGAAAACTTGTTGAGTGTTCACTCCATCAACAAGCTGAATGACTACTACTGGAGGGGCAGGCGGAGCGCCCATCATCATCATCGGTGCTGTTTGCATAAATTGCTGGTCGATGACGACCAACACATGATCAACCTGGTCAGGTGTGATCCCGACTTCATCTTTAATTTTCGCAAATTGGTCTGAGACCTTTTGATTTGGGTTCGCCTCTTCCGCTAAGGCGATCAGCTCTTTGACGATAGGATTGTTCAACGCCTTTGCAGGATGAATCACAATTGCTGCAACTGCATCTTCTGGAATGTAATTGAGAGTCGAACCGTCAGCAGAGGCGGAAGTCCCACTCTCTTCAGTTCCAGAGTTCTCAGTTGTCTCCGGCATTTCACCTGGAGAACCAAGTGACGAGTCTGTTTCCGCTGGTTCTGAACCTGAACTTCCAGAATCGGGGGTATCAGAAGGAGCATCACTCCCGCCGCAACCTTGCAGGCAGAGCGCCAGCATGAGTAGTGAAGTCAAAGAAAGTGTACGCATCTTAAATACCTTAGAGTGAGTGAGAGTTTTTTCGAATGATCGTCTGCAATTTGAGACAGATTCGCAAGTCTGCCAATTCAGAAAGAAAGTTCTTCCACGATATTTTTTACGTAGAACTTGAATCGAAAGATCAAAATAATCGTTTAGAAACATTAAATTTTAGGATAAAGAGACGAAATGAATCGTTGAATCCCCATACAACCGCTGTGCCTCTTATCTGTATCCAAACAAATCGCCATGTGGATCAGAATGCTATGAAGAATTAGTTGCAGAGGTCTGATTTAGAATAATCCTCAGAGGCACTCAATTAAAAAGCGAGTCAGAGCATACAGCTCAATTCTTCAGATATTTCGCATCTGGATTCATTTGCACGAGTGCTTTAACGATTGCTTTTCCATCGCCAATGAAATTGTCTGAAATAGTGACTATGTTTCCATCAGGGCAGACAATCGTGATCGAATTATGTTCCCCTCGATAATTGAAGTGGATTTCAGCGATCTGAGCATGTGAAATAGAATTCTTCTGCTCTTTCACAACCTTCGACCACCAGGTGACGCCTTCGTCATCGACATAACATCCCCATTGGTACTTTGAGACGATTCCGTAAATTGTCAGCAGAAGACCTGCCAAACCAAGCACTGAGAACAGAATGTAAATTTCGTTCTGACTGTCTAGAAAGAGTTTTACACCTGCCAGCCCCATGAACAAAGTTCCCATGACGGCAATGAGTCCATGGACACCACGCAACGAAAAGATGTATTCGGCATGTTTCATTGTCAGTCTCCCATCAATGAGAGAAGCGGTTCATCTAATTCGTCAAGAAAGGATTCTCCGCAGGAGCGTCTTCAGTTGGAGCGTTTTCTGCATCTGGACTTTCTTCGTCAGTCTCAGATGCAAGTTCCGGCAAGATTGGTCGTCGTTCAGGATAGAGATGGAAGCTTGGGAATTCGGAATCGAGTTCGCGAAGCCCTAGCACCAGACCACTATTATCAGCGAGGAAGATGCGATCTGTTCTTTCATTTCCAACACGATTTCCGAACTGCCGTAACGGGATTCGGCCAATGATCTCACCGTTCGTGCGATCCAATATCAATAGATTCCCACTGACATCAGTTGCATAAACTCGTGTCTCACTGGCAGCGATGAACTCTGTCGCTCTCAATTGAGTCCATAAAATACGACCACTTACGATCGTCAAGCATGACATCCCTTCGCGAGATGGAATGACAAAAACCTGTTCGCCAATGACTCGAGGTTGCTGCTTCAATGGAGCACCGCTTGAGAATTTCCAACGAATACGTCCATTTTCTTTATTCAAGCAGAACATGCGAGAATCGTCATCAACGACGAAGATATATTCTCGTGAGCTTCCTAGCGGCGTATGAATGGTGGAATCGGTTTCGAACTGGAACTTGAACTGTTTGTTCTTTGCGGAGAGTCCATAGACGATTCCTCTCTCGCTTCCGAAGACAACTGATGTTCCAGCAAAAATGGGAGGCGAAACGACTTCGAGTGGCGTTTTGAACCTCCACTCTAATCCTAGATGAGACCATTGGGGGAGCATCCTTTCTTCGTGTAACTCACGTACTTTATGAAGATCGAACGTATAAACTGTCCCATCTTGGGCACCGATTCCGATCAGATCATCGTTGATGGAGGGGGATGTCGAAGGATGCCCCGGGGACCGAAGTTGCCAGAGCAATTCACCCGTATTTTTATTAAAAGAATAGAGCTGCATACCTGCCGAAATGAGCAATTGTTCGTCATTGGTCGTTGCGGGGAACCCTCTTTGATCAGGAGCACCAACAAGTCCAGACCAAAGCATTCTTCCCGTTTCACCATTGAACGTAGAGAGCAATCCTGTTGTCGACTGTACGTACAAATTCTGCTCATCGGCAGTCACATGCAGCACATTATCTCGACTGCCATCCAGGACAGCCCTTCCCCACCAAGCGAGAGTTAAACCGTAACGATTCAATAACTCTTCTTGTGGGATGCCACCGCCAGTTTGAGCAGAGGCACTCTGAAATTGCGAGAGACAAAGTCCAAC
>JABJMI010000031.1 GCA_018659505.1 Planctomicrobium sp. | reverse complement strand
TCGAGCCAACAGTCAGATAAGATTCAGAGACATCACCGACGGGACTTCGAACACAATCATGATTGGCGAGAAAGACATCCAAGGTGGGGCAGCACTCTGGCCTGGACCACGCTCGAATTATCACGAAAGCGATGTCGTTAGCGACGCTAGCTTTGCATCCCCTATGAATAAAAGCCAATACGGTTTTTCCAGTCGTCACGATGGATTTGTTCAATTCCTCTTATGTGACGGAGCGGTACGTGCATTTCCTTTCGACATCGATAGCCGCGACTTTGAAACTCCTGAAGAGATGGGAGTTTTTCAAAAATTGGGAGCCAAGGCAGACGGTCAAGTTGTTGATGAATTCTAGGGTCGCCAGGAGTCTGACAGCATGGGATTTGGCGTCATTAAGGCTGAAATCATTTCCCCTCATCCTAACCTTCTCCCCACAGCAAAACGACTGGCGAGAATGAATGTCGATAGTGGGGAGAAGGGACATGTTGAGCCGTTTGTCGGCGAACGACAAGACGCGGTTCGCTTCGCTCACTCAAATTGATCAGGTGGCAACTGCGAGATAGACGTTCATCGTTGCATCAACCTCAACCCCGTGCTCGCCACGCCCAACACTTCACTCCGTTACGTTCTGGGTCGTGCCACTCGACTCGCACTTGACTTTTAAAACTCAATCAACCAAGGCAGGCAGAATGAAAATCTGGAGCGTATGTTTACTTCTCCTCGTCGGGTGCTGTGCAGACGTTTGTCTTGCTCAAGACGAAGTCCCGTTGCCCGGCACTCCTGGTGACTGGCATGGGTTTGCGAAGTATCAGCTGACTGTTGATGGCAAAGCTGTGACGGTCGTTGCTCCGAAAGATGTCGCTGCGGGTCGTCCGTGGGTGTGGCATGGGGAGTTCTTTGGGCATAAGCCGGCACCGGATATTGAACTCTTGAAGCGGGGCTTTCATCTCGTTTATATGTCGGTTCCCAATATGCTGGGGAGTTCACAAGCGGTTGAGCATTGGAACAAATGCTATGACGAGATGACTAAGAAATATCAATTCGCTCCTAAAGTCGCATTGGTTGGTCTCAGCCGTGGCGGGCTGTATTGCTACAACTGGGCAAGTGCGAATCCTGATAAGGTTGCCTGCATTTATGGTGATGCCCCGGTTTGTGATTTCAAGAGTTGGCCCGGTGGAAAAGGAACCGGCAAAGGGAGTGCTTCCGATTGGCAACGTGTGCTTAATCTATGGAAGTTTGAAAACGAACAAGCTGCACTCGACTACAAAGGAAATCCAGTCGACAATTTGAAACCGCTCGCTGAGGCGGGAGTTCCGTTGCTGCATGTGTTCGGAGATGCAGACGACGTTGTGCCATGGGAAGAGAATACCGGTCTTATCGCGACACGCTACAAAGAACTCGGTGGGTCCATAGAATTGATACGTAAACCTGGAGTCGGTCATCATCCACATGGGCTAGACGATTCGACGCCGATTGTGGAGTTCATCGAGAAACACGCCACACCGCCACCTGCGAGGTAGTCGTTCTCATCAAGATGAAATGGAATCCTACGAACTGAATTCAAAATTCCAATCGGCGAGAACGAAGCTCCATGTCATTGAGCCGGAATTTGTGCAAAGTGATTCTCGCTATGAAGTTCTGTTTTTGTTGCCTGTTGAAGCGGGCGATGGATCACAGTGGCGAAGCCCAGTAGCTGAAGCAGTTCAACATGACCTCACTGGCAAAGCGGTTGGTTGCCGGAGGTTGTCGAAGCAATCTTTGACGACATACAATATTAGACGCTCTGAAAATCTTCCATAATAATCATTCTGTGGTTCCTCTAAATTGACATGAGTCAACGTTATGAGTTTTTTGAAATCTCTATTCGGTCCCAGCCGTGAAGAAATGTGGCGTAAGATGAGCGCTGATATCGGAGCCAATTATGTTGATGGTGGATTCTGGAAAGGTGACAAGGTTGAAATCGAACATGGAGAATGGACCATCACCCTCGATACATTCACTGTTTCAAGTTCCAGCGGAAACAGTTCAAGCTCCACAACCTACACACGTATTCGTGCTCCTTATGTGAATCCCGAAGGTTTTCGTTTCAGCATCTACCGCAGGAGTATTTTCAGTCCATTAGGAAAAATCTTCGGGATGCAAGACGTTGAAGTTGGCTATCCAGAATTTGACGATGCCTTCATTATCAAAGGCAATGATGAGACAAAGCTGAGGCAGCTCTTTGCGAATGAAAGAATTCGCGGACTCATCGAAGCACAGCCAAGCATTCATTTCTCTGTCTTGGATGATGAAGGTTGGTTTTCGAACAAATACCCGGATGGAGTTGATTGTTTGAAATTTCAAGTTGTCGGAGTATTAAAAGAGACCGAACGGCTCAAGACTTTGTATTGGCTCTTTGCTGAAACACTCGATCATATGTGTGCGATTGGGACAGCCTATGAAGATCACCCGAACATGAAATTAAAGTGAAACTCACCCGACACGAATTTTCAATAGTTCTAGTATTTCATTCGCAAGCTGCTTCATCTCTGGAATCAGTTCCTCGGCGTTTTCACACGTGCCATCATCACCGATAGCTTCTATCTGGCTGGCGATATTCACTGCTTCCGACGGACCAAACAAACGAAGATCCCCTCGGATCGTATGCGCTGTACGAGAAAGCAAATTTGCATCGCCTGTTCGAATAGCTTTATCCAAATCATCCAAGCGTTTTGGGCATTCTTCAATGATCACTGAGATGACTTTGTTGAGTACTTTCTCGTCTCCGGCAGCTGAGTTGAGTGCTTGGTCCCAATCGAGACGAATCTCTGTCGTTGTCTCTTCTTTTTGCTCTTGATCGATGATTTTTTTTACTTCTG
>JABJMI010000538.1 GCA_018659505.1 Planctomicrobium sp. | reverse complement strand
ATTCGATGGGGAAACTCCCGGTCGATCCTCGTATTGCTCGGATGATACTAGGTGCCGAAGACGAACAATGCCTCGAAGAAGTTCTCATCATTACGTCAGCACTTGAGTTACGTGATCCGCGTGATCGACCGATTGATAAACAGAAAGCTGCCGACGAAGCCCATGAACAGTTCAACCACGAAAGTTCTGACTTCCTTTCATACTTAAAGCTCTGGGATTTCTATTCAGACCTGGAGAAGAAACTCTCTCACAGCAAATTACGAAAAGCCTGCGTACAGAATTTTCTTTCATCAAATCGAATGCGAGAATGGAAAGATCTTCACCGCCAGTTACGGCAAATGGTCAAAGACCGGGGGATTAAGTTCACAGATCGCCGCAACAACGAAGACGCCATTCATCGGGCAATCCTCAACGGTCTACTTCACAATGTTGCCATGCGCGGCGATTCGCACGAGTACACCGGTGCAGGCGGACAGAAGCTCTTTCTCTGGCCAGGCTCGATTGCATTTAGTAACAAGCCGAAATGGATCATGGCTGCCGAATTGGTTGAGACTTCCAAGCGATACGCTCGCTGTGTTGCCCCCGTTCAAGTTGGTTGGATCGAACGTCTCGCTGAGCATGTCGTCAAAAGGAATTACAGCGAACCTCATTGGCACGATAAAAGTTCGTGTATCATGGCTTGGGAAAAAGTCATGCTGTTTGGGCTGCCTATCGTTCCCAGACGAAGAGCACGTTATGGAAATATCGATCAGAAATTCTGTCGTGAGTCGTTCATTCAACTTGGTTTGATTGAGGGTAAATATCAATCAAATGGAGAGTTCTCGAAGCATAACACGAAGCTCAAGGAAGAACTTGAAGAATGGCAGGCGAAGCTGCGTCACGGTCATTACTTCGCTGGTGAAGAGCTGGAAGTTGACTTCTTCGACAAGAAATTACCCGCTGATATCACTGATGGACCACGTTTCGAAAAATGGAGAAAGAAAGCCGAAAAGGCGAACCCGCAGCTACTATTTCTCACCAAAACCGATCTTGGCATAGACGATGGAAGTGCGCCGCAGCAAGCGGCTTTTCCAGACAAGTTGAAGATCGGGACCATGGAGGTCAAAGTCGAATACAATCTTCAGCCGGGGACTGACAATGATGGTGTGACGATTGCGATTCCGCCAGAAGGTTTGAATCAACTCTCACCTGAAAACCTAGCTTGGCTAGTGCCTGGTCTGCTCGAAGAGAAAGTCGCAGGTTTAATTAAAACATTACCTAAATCTCTCCGAATTCTGTTTGTCCCTGCTCCTGAGACTGCAAAAGAAGTTCTCAGTCATATTCAGTACGGTAAGGGAGAATTGCTATCACAAGTCGCGACGCAATTACGTCGTCTTTCTGGAGAATATGTTCCTGTATCTTCATTTGAACCGGAAAGACTTCCTTCTCATTTACATTTCAATGTCAGAGTTTTTGACCAGGCTGGGAATACGCTCGCCATCGGTCGAGATCTGAATCAGTTGCGTGACACCGCTCGTAAAACAGCAGCTAACATTGTTCAGGATGTGCGTGATGATCGCTGGCG
Organism: Planctomicrobium sp.; assembly: GCA_018659505.1. Taxonomy (GTDB): domain Bacteria; phylum Planctomycetota; class Planctomycetia; order Planctomycetales; family Planctomycetaceae; genus Thalassoglobus. The sequence continues at coordinate 1,305 of JABJMI010000538.1, read as the reverse complement.
GAAGGACGGAATCACATCGTGGGATTTCGGAACGCTCCCTGCCAAAGTCGAATTGGAACGTGGAGGAGTGACCGTCGTTGCATTTCCAATGCTGGTCAATAAAGGCAACACCGTCAGCCTGCAATTATCGGAATCACAGACTGATGCCCATGCGAAATCGAAGCGAGGACTCGTTCGACTGTTCTTACTGACTGAGAAGAAACGGTTCGATGAACAAGTCCGACATTTCCCAAGATTGAATCAACTCACATTGCAGGTCAGTTCACTACCTGATGCCAAAGAATTACACCAGCATCTCGCTTGGATGATTGCTCAGGCATCCATGTGGAAAGAAAATTCATTCCCCCGCTCAGAGGCACAGTGGAAGCAGAAGGTCGAACTGGCGAAGAACCAAACATCCGTCGTCGTACAGGATTTAACTAGTTTTCTTGAACCCCTGTCTGCACGCTACCACATGATTCGCAGGTTGATCGAGAAGAAACAACCACCCGCTTTGGCCCCATTGGCAAATGATCTACGAGATCAGTTGAAAGAGCTGGTCGCTCCCGGATTCTTGATCAACTCCCCGATGGGTTGGCTCTCACAATATCCACGTTACTTCGAAGCGATGCAGATTCGCTGGGACAAGTCGACAACTGGTGGCTTCGCCAAAGACCGTGGTCACCAGACCAAAATCACTCCACATTGGAATCGCTGGAAACAAGCCTGCAATCAACTCGGACCAGCCGCCAAAGTTCATCCTCAACTGGTCCAGTACCGTTTCTTGATCGAAGAATTCCGCGTTTCTTTGTTCGCTCAACAACTCGGCACTGCGATGACCGTCTCAGAAAAAAGACTCAATGAGGTCTGGAATGAGATTGTAAAAGAGCGCTGAGAATTCCAAACCATTCTCTGGAAGAATCATTTCTCCATTTGCTAATCGCTAACAGCTAATTGCCATTCCCCTTGAAAGACTTCAACCGCTGGACCTGTCATATAAACTTCGCCCGTCTCTGCCCATTCCAGAGTGAGATCTCCACCCGGTAAATGGCACAAGACAGTTCGATCTGTGTGTCCGTTCAACACTGCTGCGACCGCTGCGGCACACGCCCCGGTTCCACATGCTTGAGTCTCGCCGCTGCCACGTTCCCAGACTCTCATGATCATTTCACTACGAGAAACGATCTGAATGAATTCTGCGTTTATGCGATTTGGAAACGCAGGATGGACTTCAATTTGAGGACCGACGCCATGAACCCAATCATCGGTCACTTCATCTACAAAAGTAATGCAATGTGGATTTCCCATTGAGATGCATGTCACATT
>JABJMI010000032.1 GCA_018659505.1 Planctomicrobium sp. | reverse complement strand
GCTGCCCAGAATCCAATAAACGGCCCAAACGAAAACGGGAACGCGAAGATATCATCAGAAGTAATTCCAGAGATACGATAAATCTGCGCCCAACACTCCATGAACCAGTCCCAGCTTTCTGGCGTATCAAGCCATCGCATTGGTTTGCCGGTGGTCCCAGACGTCTGATGTAAACGCGAATAGCCTGAGAGTGGGTAAGTCAGATTCGTCCCGAAGGGTGGGTTGGCATTTTGGTCGTCGACCAGTTCCTGTTTCGTTAAGAGAGGAAACTGGCGGAAATCTTCCAGAGACTGAATGTCTTGGCGATTGATCCCAGCAGAATTGAATTTCGATTTCCAGAAAGGATTCTTCTCTTCGACTTCGCTGAGGAGTGCTTGCAAACGGTCTAATTGTCGCGCAGCGAGTTCAGGTCGAGAAAGAGATTCTGGATAAGGGTCTGACATAGATATTGTGTAAGCCGTTGATGTTCCCAAAGAGATTTCTGAAATCAGAGGATACACTATTTAAGAAGTATGCCTCAACGATCAGCGAAAGCGGTTTGCTTGGAACTTGAAGATGTTCCGCAGGGAGAATCAATTATTTTGATAGCATATAGGGTCGCCCGCCTTGAATGGGCAGATAAAGGTGCGCGAGAATCATACGCCTTAACACTTACAATCACTGGGGCGCCGCCAGCGACGTGGGTTACAAATACGGTCCAGATCGGCATCTCGAGTGAACAGTTTTGTTCCGACTTGTCGACCAGTCATCCGTCATTAATGTCTTGCATCCCCATCACCTGTTTTGCCGAAGCCAATAGTTGCTGTGCCGAGTCGCATTCAGAGTCAAACTCAAATGAAATGCTGTTTCCGTTTTGAATGCCGTATGCATTGTTGCAACGCCAACAGACAGATGCCTCAAGTACTATTGCGCCATCCGAAATGAACCGAAAGCCAATTGGAGGGATATGACATCGTGCAGCCATACCGGAGCATAGACTTCGCCAAGCGTTCGCGAATAGTTGCGCAGAGTCACCATCGAGTCGTTGATACGGGGCGTTACTGGCAATGTCCATGTAATCGGATACACGATTTGCATTCAAGTGGCGCAAGTCGACGATTTCGACGGAGTCAATCGCTGGCAAGAATTTGGGATTGTACATGTTCACTTCATGAATTGTGGAATAACGATTTGTTATGCAAGCGAACAGCTGAACTATGTAGTTGAGGATCCTTTACGGTGCGTTACGCAAAGGCTTTCCGCATCCTATTCACTGGTACCATGCTCATGACATATCGAGTGCGGAGTTGTTTGTTGAAGATTCGAAGTATTCGACCATGCAGTAATCAATAATTTTCAACGCGGCACGAAGCGGCATATAGCTCGCGTTTGAGTATTTGCCGTTTCGGATGAATCCATCGGAGCCCGCTCGACCATCAGACGGAAGTTCACCAGCAGCATCCGAAACTTCACAACTCCATTCGGCGTGACGAGCACGGAAGAAGAATTCGCGACCGCCTATCTCGCCGAACGCCTGAACAGGGGCTTCACCGAACATTTCGAAGCTGAAATCGTGCTTCTTATCATGGACGCAAAGCAGATGTGGCGTCTCTTTGGTTATGCATTCGTGGAGCCACATTGTTTTGCTACATAATAAATTTTAAACAGCGCGAAGAATCGCGGCTGCGCTTTGTCCCATCGTTGTGCGGTTGACGCTGATGGCGACTGGAGCTTTCATTGGTTGTGGCTCGCGGACGACATTCAGGCGGCAGTTTGGGTCAGGATTTTTGTAGTTGAGTGTGGCGGGGATAACACCATGTTTGAGTGCTAAGACACTGCCTGCTAACTCAACTGCGCCTGAACCTGCTTCGAAGTTTCCGAAGTAGCTTTTCAGAGCGGTGACAGGAATCTTCTCTGCATCGACACCGAATGTGTCGTGGTACGCCTTCGCTTCGACATAGTCGTCGCGGCGTGTGCTTTTTCCATGTGCGTTGATGTGACCAACATCAGAAGTCTTGATTCCGGAGCGTTTCATAGCTGCGTTCATGGCGTTGGTGAGACCACGTCCACCTGAACCGTTCTCGTAGCCACGACCGTCACAACCAGAACCGACTGCCATGACTTCGCAGTAGATGTCTGCCCCACGGGCTATCGCGTGGCTGTACCGTTCGACAACGAATACACCGGAACCTTCACCGACAATTGTTCCATCTCGATCACGATCGAAAGGACGGCAACCAATATCAGGATCGCTTTGTGTAGAAAGGTTGTCGTAAAGACTGATGCGAGCGATATCGACAGGATGAATGTTTGAACTACATGCTCCGACGATCATCACGTCGGCTGAGTCACGTTGAATGCAACGCATTGCCTCTTGCAATGCTAGAATCATGGAAGAGTCAGCACTGGTGATTGTATTGTTTGGTCCACGGGCATCGTGTTCGATGGCAACGTGACAGGCGGGCATGTTTGGAAGTTGACGCAACATCCAAAGTGGAGCGATCTTGCCCAAGGCATCTTCACCCCAGCGCGTGTAGCCTTCACGTTGTGAAGGGTCAGCGAAGTCGCGAGCGGCTTCTGACAATTCGTCAGGCGTGAAAGAAATGTGACCAGAACCGAATTCGACACCTAAGCGATCTGGCTCAATTTGACCTGTTGAGAAGCCAGCATCTTGCATTGCTAGTGAGGCAGCAGAAACACCAAGTTGGATGTCGCGGGACATCACTTTCAGGAATTTTTTCTCGTAAACATATTGTAGGGGATCGAAATCATGGATCTCAGCTGCAAGCTTGCAGGGCAGACTATCGCCTGAGAGAGAATTTAATGGTCCAATACCCGAACGCCCGGCTACCAGATTGCTCCAGAACCGTTGGTTCCCGATGCCGACGGGTGAAACAACTCCGACGCCAGTAATGACGAATTCAGGAGCTTTCTTGCCAGCCATCATAGCTTGACCTCAGTTACGGAAAACGAGCCTCCAACTTCTATAACATAGATATCGGAGATATACCGTCGCCACGATGAGCGACACCTACGCGATTTTGAATTCTGAGTCAATGCAATCCAAGCACGACCAGTATTCACCGCAAGGGTGCAACCTTTTTTTGAAAAAACGACAACCAATCCCACGGTCGTTAATTCGGTTCCACGAACTTTACTTAAAACAGCTAACTACCGACCCCTCGGTAGCATTTGGATAGAAAGCTTACTGGGTTTCCCCAGCCTGACCCCTCAGGACAGCATTCATCCATCGTTATTAAACGTCAATCACATTCGAATGTCAATGAAATCAAACTAGATTTTCTCTTTTGAGAATGTTTTAACTTAATGAGTTCGTCAGCCATGAACTACAATATCTCGCTGATGGGTAAGCCTTCGTCCACAATACGTAGTGGTCTGCCTTCCGGGGTGATTAATTCTTCGTCGGGGTCTATTGTCATCGCAGTGCAGATGGTTGAGAACAAATCGTCGACAGTGATTGGACGTTTGGTGATTTCCATTCCATCTTTGCTGGTTTTCCCAACGCAGACTCCTCCTTTTACTCCACCCCCGCCAATTAGCAGGTTGAAGTTCTTTGCCCAGTGGTCTCGACCGCCATTTCCGTTTAGCTTTGGAGTCCTGCCGAACTCACCCAGGCAGATGACGAGAGTTTTTTCCAGCAGGCCTCGCTGTTTTAGATCTTTTAACAAAGTTGATAGTCCTTGATCGACTTCACCGGCGACTTTCGGCATATTCTGCCAGAGGTTGGTGTGCATGTCCCATCCACCTCTTTGGATTTCAACGAACGGAATTCCCGATTCGACGAGCCTCCTGGCGGTAAGGCAGCTCTTACCGAACTCGTGGTTTCCATAGTCTGATTTCGTTTTCTCTGACTCTCCATTCAGGGTAAAAGCCTTTAAGCGGTTCGATGCCATCATCTTGGCAGCTTTTCGATATAACTCCTGATGTTCGTGGGCGATGTACGACGCTCCCGCAGCAGCGAATGCTTGATCCTGCTGATTGAGCATGGCTAGCCGACGTTGTGCTCGGCTTCCAGTGGTTATTGCTTGCACATTGTCGGGGAGGACACCTGCTTTGCTAATTGTGAACGGTGCAACTTCCACACCCAGGAAGCCAGAACTGACTGTTTGCCCGATGCTCACAAAGTTCGGAATGTCTGCATCGGGATCACCGAGTTTATGAGCGACCAAAGAACCGACGTGTGGAAACTTTGTTGGTCCCAGCAAACGGTGACCAGTTCTCAGGTGATAACGTCCTCGATCATGAGCAGCTTCTTTACCAGCCATGCTGCGGATGACAGACATCTCGTTCATCATGCCTGCCATCTTCGGCCAGTATTCAGCGAATTCGATTCCCGGAATCTTGGTCTTGATCGACTTGGTCTGACCACCATTGGGGGCACCCGGCTTGGGGTCCCATGTTTCCATTTGACTAGGAGCACCAGACAAGAAAACCATGATGCACGAGCGACCTTCTCTTTTGAGTTCCTCGGCGTTGACTCCCAGCGACTTCAGGAAGCCCATGCCTGCCAGAGAAGCAAAACCACCGCCAGCGAGTTGCAGTAATTTGCGACGCGTGACATCTCCGTGGCGATTCAAGTTGACGTGCAGTAGGTTGTTGTTGATCAAGAGTCTCTCCCGATATTATACGATTGAAGTCTTAAGTTTCACTTCACAAGTTTTTAGTTTAACGGCAAGCCGGAGGCGTTGGATTTTAGTTTGAAAAACAGACGCCTTTGGCTAGCCGTTAAACGATTTATTTCGAAGGACTTACGCACGTGTACATAACTACCGCTTCGTAACAAACTCGGCTGTGTTGATGAGGATCCAGAGAAGGTCATCCACTGCTTCGTTTCGGTTTTTTGATTCCTTGATGAATTGGCGGTATCTGACCAATTCAACTTCGGTTGGTGAACGAGAAAGAATCCCCAAGTGGGCTTCTTTGATCATTTGATCATCATTCTTGATCCCCATCAGGGACTTCTTGAGTTGACTGCTGCTAAGTCTTTTATTGAGTGTTTCGTCGTTCATCATCAGCAGTGCTTGCTGCACGGATCCCTCAAGGTCTCGCTGTGGTATTGAGGGGTTTTGATCGAAGGCGGAGTTCACTTCTCTGCGAATGTTTGGGTTTTCGCCCACAATTTGGTCGATATTATCTGCCACTTCATAAGGTCTCAGGCGTGCAGGGCGGACAGCGGTAAAGAGATCGGCATCGTTGTCTAGTGTTGCGATCTCTCTTTGATAAGCTCTTGAATTCAGGATGACTTTATAGAGCCATTTTGGCTTGAAGCCGGCGTAACGGAACGAGGCTGCCATGCGGTTGACCACAAGCTGATGCATGACTTCTTTGTCTTGTCCAAGGCTGTCGACCGCATAAAAACCGTCGCCTATTAACTCATTCCAAACACGGTTTACG
>JABJMI010000080.1 GCA_018659505.1 Planctomicrobium sp. | reverse complement strand
TCAGCATTAGTTTTTGCATGGCAGCATGCTACGCACCTCGCAGTGGACATCAAACACAATGAGTTCGGCAGTAAGATCTACCAACTTCATGGTCCATTGTTCTTCGCTTCGGTCTCGTCGTTCAAGGATATGTTCGACGTCAACAACGATACAGACGACGTGGTCATTGACTTCTACTATACCCGGGTCTACGACCAATCGGGATTGGAAGCGATTAACTGGCTGGCTGAGAAGTATAAGAGCTCAGGGAAACGCTTACACCTGACGCACCTCAGCCCCGAATGTAGGAAGCTTCTCGATCAAGCTGGCGAATTTGTCGAGATCAACCTCTCGGAAGACCCGCAGTATCACGTGGCAACGGATCGTCTGGGCTAATTGAGCAGTGTGTTTCGCAGTTCACTTGGAGTGTGCTGCGAAACGATAAATCTGACGAAATCGTGATTGCTCATAAGACTCACCAAGTTGTCTAGTCCGATTTCACAATTTTAAGAAAATTTCACGACTCGGTCTGTTCTTTCTAATCCACGGTCGAAGCGAGTCTGCGCGCAGAGTACAATGACAAAATTCAAACCTCAATAACTTGAGCGTAATTCGCCTCTAGGGTGGATACACAATCCTGCTATTTAGGTTTCTGATTGATGAAAATTCATTGAGAGATCGTCGAAACCAAAATCATCTTACTACTCGCCTGTTGGGGCAAGTATTCATCTTTGAAAGACTTAGGAAGTTCATTGTGATTATCGTATTGAAGCCTAACCATACCGAAGCACAGCTCGAACACATTTGTGAGAAAGTGGAAGAAATGGGCTTCCGCTATGAGTTAAGTCGAGGCGTACAACGGACTCTCCTGGGAGTCATCGGGGAAGAAGATGAATTGCGGAACGCCCCCTTGAAAGCAATCGCCGGAGTCGAAAGTGTCATGTCTGTATTGAAACCCTATAAGCTCGCTAGCCGCGAATTCCACGAAGAAGACTCTGTCTTCGAACTCGGACACGGAGTCAAAATCGGCGGCGGCTCAATGATCTTGATCGCTGGTCCATGTGCGATTGAGGGGCACGATGTACTCCTCGAGATTGCTCAGGCGGTCAAAGCAGGTGGAGCGAATGTTCTTCGAGGCGGAGCCTTCAAACCGCGCACCAGCCCGTACAGTTTTCAAGGACTGGGAGAAGAAGGGCTCAAAATTTTGCGAGAAGTTGGTGACGCAACTGAGATGCCCGTTGTCACCGAAGTCATGGATCCACGGCAAGTCGAACTTGTCGACAAGTATACTGATATCTTGCAGGTCGGTGCTCGCAACATGCAGAACTTTAACTTGCTAATGGAAGTCGGCAAGACAGACAAACCCGTTCTTCTGAAACGCGGCATGAGTGCAACCATCCAGGACCTACTGATGTCTGCTGAGTACATTATCGCTCATGGAAATAAGAACGTAATCCTCTGTGAACGCGGCATCCGCAGCTTTGATTCATCGACACGTAATCTGTTCGACCTTTCGATGGTCCCGAACGTCAAAGGTCTTTCTCACTTACCGATTGTCGTTGATCCATCGCACGCGACCGGTCGTCCAGATTTGATTCCAAGTATGGCACTCGCAGGTGTTGCAGCGGGAGCAGATGGAATTCACATCGAAGTTCATAACTGTCCTGAAAAAGCAATGAGCGATGGTCCACAAGCATTGTTACCGAATCAATTCGCAGAAGTCGCCAAACAGATCCGAGATCTCGCGCCGTTCTTCAACAAAGAACTGGCAACGAATCCACAACCAGTCGCTTAGCAATCGTCGTGCGGATATGAGATTCATATTTAGCCCCCGGTGATCCACCGGGGGAATTAGAAACCGCCCAATTACCAAGAGGCTTTTCCGTCCATATTACGTGAGAGTTGTAATTAGTCAGCAAACTCATCAGCACACACAGCCTCAATGAAATAAGCATCAGGAGAAAACATGCGACTCCATCCACTAAACTATTTTGCTGTTTGCCTGTCCGTAGCTGCGATGTGGAGTACCACCCTCCTCGCGGAAGTCAAAACTCCCGCCGTGTTTGGATCAGGCATGGTCCTGCAGCGCAACATGGATGTTCCAGTTTGGGGATGGGCAGACGTTGGCGAAAGAATCACCGTGTCGTTTCGGGACCAAACTGTTTCCGCAACTGCGAACGATCAAGGTGAGTGGCAAGTCAAGTTGAAGCCAATGCAAGTTGGCAAAGCTGCAACTCTGGCTGTGACTGGTTCAAATAATATTGAATTCGAAGATGTGCTTGTCGGAGAAGTCTGGGTCTGTAGTGGACAGTCAAATATGGGCTGGTCAGTTGCGAACGGTCTCGACGCCGATCTCGAAGCGGCAGCTGCAAACGAACCACAGATTCGTCTCTTTCAAGTTCCACTCGTCACAGCAGAGACTCCTCAACAAGATGTCAAAGCGTCTTGGCGAACCGCCGCACCAGACAATGTCTCTTCTTTCTCAGCCGTTGGCTATCTCTTCGGACGACAATTGCAGCACACATTGAGAGTCCCCGTGGGTGTCATTATGACCGCCTGGGGGGGGACTCGCGCCGAAGCCTGGACAAGTCCCGAAGCAATGGCAAACACAAACGAACTCAAGCCGATTGTTGATGCCTGGGATGCGAAAGCTGAAGCGTACGACGCTGAACAGGTAAAAGCACAATACGAAAAAGCATTGGAAAACTGGAAGAAGAAAGTTGCAGCAGCGAAAGAAGCAGGCAAGCAAGCTCCCCGTCGACCGCAGCTCGTTGGACCGCCACGATTAGATCGTCATCACCCCAGCGCCTTGTACAATGCGATGGTCTCTCCATTGGTTCCTTACGCGATTCGAGGAGCAGTCTGGTATCAGGGAGAATCAAACGCGGGACGGGCTTATCAGTACCGAACATTGATGCCGACCATGATTCAAAGTTGGCGAGATGCCTGGGGACAAGGAGATTTTCACTTCTATCAAGTTCAGCTAGCAAATTTCATGGCTATCAACGAGCAGCCAGAAGAGAGCGCCTGGGCAGAATTAAGAGAAGCTCAAACCATGGCAGGCGATGCGATTCCGAATGTTGGAGCAGCGTGCATTACAGACATTGGAGCAGCCAAGGACATTCATCCAAAAGACAAACAGAACGTCGCCAAACGACTTGCTCGACTCGCTTTTGTTGATATTTACGGCATGGACAATATCACTAAACAAGGACCAACTTACAAATCAATGGAAGTCAAAGGGAACAAAGTTCTCATTCATTTCGAGAACTATGGCTCCCCGCTGACAACTTACTACCGCGAGTCTTTGTCGGGCTTCTCAATC
>JABJMI010000422.1 GCA_018659505.1 Planctomicrobium sp. | reverse complement strand
CATTCAATCTCTGCAGGATTTACTTACTGCTGATGAGATCATCGATCAAGTCACGCTTCGCAAAATGCCACCCGAAGATGCGGAACAACCGACCGACGATCAGCGGCTCGCGATACTCAATGCACTGCGAGACAGCATCCAAGAAGCGCGAAGTCGTTTTGAAAGCTCTGGATCGCGTACAGTGATGCGCCGACTTTCTAATCGTGAATACGAAAATACGTTGGCGGTTCTTTTTGATCGCCGCGTTGATACGCTTGGACTGACTGCGGATTTCCCTAAGGAGAACACCAGTCAGCACATGGACAACATTGGAGCCTCTTTGGTGACGTCGGGGTTCCTGCTGGACCAATACTTTGAGGCCGCCACGCGTCTGGTTGAAGCGCGTCTTGGAAAACCGGAACGGCAGCCCCAGTCATGGCTCTTCACTGAGAATTTCAAACAATACGAAGAACTCTCAAATTCTCACCGCAGCGTTTTTAATTATCAGTATCTTTGTCTCTACGAACAGCCCAATACTGATACACGGCAAGGGGGCTATGGACACATCGAGGATTTCCTTAAAGGTGTTCCGGTCTCTGGTCTTTACGACATTGAAGTTCATGCTCAAGCAATGCATCGAGACACGCATTATGATCCGAAGATTTTCCGCATCGACTTTTCTGAGCCGTTTCAACTGGCTGTCGTTCCCGGTGATGCGACGAAGGGGCACATTCATTACCCACAAGCGATCGAACCGATTCTCGCAACGACCGTTGTGCCAGATGACCAACCGGAGTGGCTTAGCTTTCGTATCTGGCTTGAAGAAGGGCAGACACCGCGATTTATCTTTCCTAATGGACCGTATGAATCACGAGCATCGGTGATTGCAACCAACAAACGGTATAAAGATGAATTCAAAGATCCCAAAGTGGGGGTGAGTCGCACTTCCCTTCTTCGGGAAGGCGCGTTGCCTCATATTAAAATCGGAGAAATCAAAGTCCACGGACCACTTGAGGAAACTGGGGGTGGGAAAGAAGAAATCGCGGTTTTCGGAGACGAAGGATTTCAGGCAGACCATGCGGTGGCACAACTACATGCCTTTGCGAAAAAAGCCTATCGCCGCCCTCTGAATGATAATGATAAAAAGCGAATAATCGATCTCTACGAAAAGAGGTTGTCTGAACAAGCGACTCCACGACAGGCAGCGCTCGACACCATCAAGATGATCCTTTGCTCCCCCTCTTTCCTCTATCTCAGCGAGATGACACCAGAGGAAGAACGGGAGTTATTTTCGTACGACCTAGCCAGTCGACTCTCCTATGTCCTCTGGACTGCTCCTCCCGATGAAGAGCTTTTCGCCGTTGCTGAATCGGGTCGTTTGTTGGAAACGGACGAATTAAAAAAACAGGTACTGCGTCTCCTCAAAGATCAGCGCTCTGAGCAATTCGTCAATGACTTTATTGATAGCTGGCTGAACTTACGTGATATCGGAGATCTTCCTCCGCCTCGCAAAGCTGCCTGGGAATATTACGCTCAGAATTTACCTGTTTCAATGAAACAGGAAGCTCGTTTGTTCTTTCGTTCTCTTCTTGATGAAAACGGCTCTGTGGCGGAGTTCCTGGATGCTGACTACACATTCGTTGATAAGAAATTGGCGAACCTTTACCAGCTACCTGAGAAAGAGACCTTACGACTGGCAGATGGCTTTCAGCGAGTCAGCTTGAGTAAGAATAATCGACGCGGTGGTTTACTCGGGATGGCTGGTGTGTTGACAGTCAGTGCCAATGGGGTTGATACATCCCCTGTCACTCGCGGAGTCTGGGTTCTCGAAAACCTGTTGGGAACACCACCCCCGCCTCCGCCCGACGAAGTCCCTGCGATCGACGCCGATGTGAGTAAGGCAAAGAGTATCCGTGAGAAGTTAGCCATTCACAGTACTGATCAAACATGTTTTGTGTGCCACCGAAACATTGACCCACACGGCCACGCTCTTGAATCTTTCGATCCGATCGGTCGCTGGCGCGACAAGTACCCTGGTACGAAATCCCCCAAAGTTGATCCAACAGGCAAGTTTCCTTCAGGAGAGGAATTCCAGGACTTCGACAGTTTTAAAAAGGTGCTGGTCCAGACGCGACTTGATCAGTTCACTCACAACTTAATCGAAAAACTACTGACCTACTCAACCGGTCGCCACATGGAACGCTCAGACCAATTTGAAATCGCGGACATTCTCGAACGTGTGAAGTCTAATGATTATGGACTGCAAACAATTGTGGTCGAAGTCCTGACATCCAAAACCTTCCGCTCGCGATGAAAAATCAAATTGCTTCACCCGAGTAAGACAGATCAACTTAAAAAGCATTGAGTATGAAAACATACCCGATCAACTCGACTGCCTCCGGAAAGATCAGCAGCATCGAAGATGCTATTAACGATGGAAATGTAAGAGTTTTCTACTCACTTAAAGTTCCTTCAATAATTTTAGCCAACGTCGTTTTTGTGTAGTTCATCGGATCATTTGCCATGCCATGGTGACTATTCCATTGCCGCGGAAATAGGATCGCCTTCCCGCCATTGTTTTCAAACTCTTCACAATGGCGTTCGTAATCGTCAATCAGAATCCGGTTTCGACCAGCGAGCAATCGCTTATTGGGTGTGAGAATATACCGACGAAATCTCTCTCCGAACATCCGTTTCAGAGACTCTAACTTGCCCTTTAATGAATCAGAGCTTCTTGCAGGGGAAGACAAAATATACCACTCGCTAGAGTAGTCCTCTACGAGATCAACAAGCTCATGAAACCACGGATACTCTGGCATCTCCTGCCAGAAGCTGGACCCGTGAAGACTGATCTTTTCCCACATCTCATCCTTTGTCATGCCGATCTGTGGAGCGATGTTACGAACGCCTGGTGTTAGGCGTTCTTCGATATCGGGGATGTTCAAAACTTTGCCAAACGCAGCCACAAAGTCAAACAAGACACCGTCCATATCAAGAAAGATGATTGGCTTTAAGATCATGATGATTCTTCTGATGACTCAATTGATCTTGCCTGAAGTTGGTGACTTAACAGCGCAAAAAGGAAGAATGTCTGTCTCCCCGGGACCACATTCATTCAAGGTAATGGTGTGCGGAATAAATAAACACCGCTTGCGATCTTGAAATCAGAATAAACAAATT
>JABJMI010000033.1 GCA_018659505.1 Planctomicrobium sp. | reverse complement strand
GTCTACAGCGTCACGCAAATAGAATCCGCGGGCATTATCTCTCGATGGAATCGAGATGTGTAAATCAATGAAATCGGCAGCGGACTTCTTTTGCAAGTGATGTTCGAATGCCTTGTCGACCTGCAAGAGTCCCGGTCCTTGTGCAAGGGGATCGACTGTTTCGAGATAGTTCGCTGATGCTTGTAGGCTACGAAGTATTGAGGTCGGTGTGTATTGGATCTCTTTTTGCTTGAAGCCAGAGAGCATTAACGCGATATTTCCACACGCATTGGGAGACGCCATGGATGTTCCGTTCATTCGTCGATTCGGTTGCAGCGAATAATTCGGAATCGGAGCAACAGCTCCGCCGGGAGCAAAGATGTCGACTCCGAAGTCGCCATCGGTTGTTGGTCCACGGGAAGTCCAAGTGTAAGGGAGTCCTTCAGTTTCTTTTCGAAGTGAATACTCAACTTTTGCCATGTCCGGGGAAACATAAGCTCCGACGCCGATCACTTCGGAAGATGAGCCTCCCGGTGCGCCGGCGGTCGAAAGGGCGGGACCACTGTTGCCGGCACTTGAAACAAAGATGACGTTCTTCTCTTTCACAATTCGGTTGAACTGCTCGACAAGCTGCCCTTGATTCGCAACGGAAGCAGCTTCTCCGAAACTCATATTGATGAGATCGCACTTCATATCAGCGACCCGCTTCAACCCACGAACCAGTGCGGCACCGGTTTCCATGCCGCCCAAACGAGTGTCTCCTATTTTTACGGAGACAAGTTGAACACCAGGAGCAAGACCATTCCGTAGCGGGCGATCAGGAAAGTTGGCAGCCACAATTCCTGAGACATGAGTTCCATGTTCTCCAGAGACCACGACTAACGAGAGAAGTTTCCCTTCATCATAAATGTTGACAGAAAAGTTCAGGCGAGAGGCGTCATCGAAGGTTGCATACTGATGTTTGTCGCGATAATCGGTGAGGAGTTTTTCATCTGCGAGATCGCCATCAGAATCGGTATCGACGACAGCTTGCCAAGACTTCCCATCGTGAAATGTCACGCAATCATAAACCGGTCCGGGATCGTCATATTGTTTGAGTGCGGTTCTCAGCAAATCCAAACTTGCTTGACGTTCCTTCTTGCTGACCTCTTCATTAGTTGAATTCAGCTCGCTGAGTAATTTCGCTTCTCGTTTTTGTTGCTGAGTTTTCCAAGCTTTCGTGCGTTCTGCTTTCATTCGTTGAACGAGATCGCCGGGATAGATATCGTAGGCAGCTTTCATTCCTAGTCGGTATTTCCCTGTCGGATTCTTCCACTTTTTGTCGAGCTTAAGACTTCGCCCGGAATGACCTGTCAGCACTCCTTCTTGTGCTTCAACATGAGCAGACATCGTGATATCACCACTTCCAGTGGCATCAATAATATCGATGATCTTCGGTTTCCCATCCGATGTTTCCGAGAGACCGACTGCACCGGGATCAACGCCTGTATCGAAAATCGCGACGATGATGCCGCGTCCATCGAATTCTGGATGCTCCTTCAAGAAACGCGTCGCTCCTGTCTCTGTTTTCGGTAGAAGTGCTGCTTCTTGGAAGACTGAATCTTCGGAATAAACCAATTCTGCTTCCGTGAGCGAGACGAGAGCAGGTAGCAAAAGCGTCAAGATGATTTTTGAGATCTGATGGGAGTGCATCTAAGTATCCAGCCGTGATTCAAATTTTCAACATGTATGAATAGTCCGCGTGATTGATACGCGTAATCCGAAGAACAGTGTGGGTGAGAACCCTATCTCATAGAATTGAGACCATGTTCTTAAAACCTTCGCTTTTTATCTTTGCTTGCAAACGGACGACTTGGAAGAGGGATTCAGAAAATTGATCTGGATTGAATTCAACTCAAGGGTTTGATATCGCTTTATTCTATGAATGACTACACCTATCCAATTCTGGGACTGATCTTCGCATTTGCTGAGCGGATGTTTGCGTTGTATGCGAGCTTGCATGCCGTTATCAATAAGCGTGAAACGAAAGCCTTGATTGGCTGGGTCGGGCTCATCTGGCTTTCCCCGCTGATTGGTTCCGTGCTCTATTTCTTGATTGGAATTAATCGTATTGAGCGTCGTGGTAAAGAGATTAGCAAAAAGAATAAAATCGCTGCTGTTCAAGCTGCTCGAAAATCTTCTTATGAAGCCCGTCAAGAAAGTTATCCTGGATGTTTTAATCTCCAATTGGCGAATGTCGGGAAGTCAATCACCGGTTTTGATCTATTACCAGGGAATTTGATCACCCCTTACAATGGTGGAACTGTTGCTTACGAAGCAATGTTGTCAGCCATTCAGGCAGCAACAAAGACGATCGGATTATGTTCGTATATTTTTGATTACGACATCGCAGGTAAGAAATTTATCGAAGCTCTTTTGGTCGCGAAGCAACGAGGTGTGGAGGTACGGGTTCTCGTCGATCATGTTGGCTCTCGATACTCGAAACCGTCAGCGGTGGAAATGATGCGAGATCTGGGGATTCCAGTTGCCACTTTCTTGCCGACAAATACACCTTTCCTAGCGACCTATGCCAATCTTCGTAACCATCGCAAAATAATGATTGTTGATGGCGTAATCGGGTTCACTGGAGGGATGAATATTCGGGAAGGCTGCTTGAACGAAACCGAAACTTTGCATCCAGTCCAAGACATTCATTTTAGACTCGATGGTCCGGTTGTAGAGCATCTTCAGAACGCATTTTTAGCCGATTGGGAGTTTGCAGCTGAGGAAGAGTTATCGACCGAAGATTGGTTTGGGATTCCCGCGATGGCCGGTCCCACATGGGCACGAGGGATTCTCGACGGACCCGATGACAGTATTGATAGTATTCGGCTTGTGATGTTCAATGCGATTACCTCAGCAAAACAGCGAATTGATATCGTTACACCATATTTCATTCCTGAAGGAGACCTTGTCAGCGGTTTATGTGTCGCAGCCATGCGTGGTGTAAAAGTGCGAGTGCTTGTCCCTGATGAAGTGAATATCAAGGCGGTGAAGTGGGCGTCGATGGACCCGATCTCGAAGATTCTTGAACGTGGCTGCGAGGTCTATCAGTCTACGGTTCCTTTCGATCATACGAAGGTCATGCTGGTTGATGACGCATGGACGTTGATCGGATCAAGTAACTGGGATCCCCGCAGTCTACGCCTCAATTTTGAGTTCAATGTCGAATGCTATGGAGAGGATTTGAATCAACAGATGTCCGCTGTGATTGATGCTAAAATCGCAGCGTCATCACCATTAACACTGGAAGATTTAGAGCAACGTAAATACTTGCATAAAGTTCGAGACGGCATCGCACGCATGGCGACACCGTACTTGTGATTTTCGTTGAGCGTTTAGCGTTGAGAAAAGCATCATTAGCAGCACACTTAATCGTGTGCTGCCCGCTCGACGTCCGGTGCATCACAAACCGTCCACGGGACGTCAAAAAACTCGCAAACCATATTAGCTGTTCTTGACCTCGACTCTCATTAGCTGCACTCAACGGACTTTTCTATTACGCCGATGCTGCCAGTTCTGCCCTGGCGTTTTCAAGCAGTTCAATCCATGGACCAATATAGTGTCCATTATCATGAAAGGTTCTCCCGCTTACGAGGTTACCATCGACGACACAGGGTTCGTTGACGAAAATTCCCCCGCAGACTTCTAAGTCGAACTGACATTTCGGAACAGTTGCCATCTTACGACCACGAACGCAGTCAGCGTAAGCAGGAATCTCAACACCATGGCAAACAGAGGCAATCGGCTTGTTAGATTCAAAGAAATGTTTTGTTGTGCGTACTAACCCTTCATCGTAGCGAATGTATTCCGGCGCACGACCGCCTGAATACATGATGCCGGCGTACTCTTCTGGAACGATATCTTTGAAGGCGATCTCAGCTTGAATCGTGTAGCCTTCCCATTCTTTCGTGATTGTCCAACCTGGTTTCACTTCGTGCATCACCATCTGATAGAGACGTTTTTCCGGTGCTGCAACAACAGGCTGGAACCCAGCTTCGATAAGACGGTAATAGGGATACATCGTGTCAAGCGTTTCGCTGGCATCGCCGACGATGATAAGGACTTTTTCCATGGCAGTAAGCTTCCAGTATCGCGTTGATCGTAACAGAATATTTTAAGAGACATTTTAAGCCGTGGATCATACTTCATCAGTTCTTTGAAAGGTAGAAACAGAAAGCCTGTTGGAACATCTTTGAAGCGGTCTGGATTTTCTAACTACGAAGGACATGAATCACACAGAGGTGGGAAATCTGCCTCGCTGAAGCTCAAGGAGAATTCTGTATGCAAACTCGATCCAAATTCCTATCTCTCAATCCTTTATCAAAATAATTAGACAGGATGAACATGATTTACAGGATAAGATGACACTTACTAAATTGGTCAATATAAACATGGGATTGTCTTGTTAGCCTTAAGTTCATTTCAATCACAATAAAGTGTTTGATTTCGAAGAGTGAGTCGCGATATTATCCTGTTGATCATGTCAATCCTGTCTAAATTTTCGGGATGAGAGATGCAGGTTTCTACGCTTCGTCAGGTTAACTTGTCGCTACATACTTTTCGTGTCGTTTGTGTATTTTGTGGTCCAATCGTTAATTTACGAGCATTGATGTTTATTATTGGCTCTCAGTATTCCGTAAATTGAAACGGCTTTAAAGTTGACTCAGATGAAAATTCGAAAACTTACCGCTATCTCAATGACAGCTTGCTTTGGCTGTTTACTGCTGTTCCAGTTGCAATCTTGCTCTGAAGCACAAGAGGCTGGCAAGGCGACTCTTCCTGCAACAAAGAAAGCAGACCTGACTGTTGATCGTGAGGGAGAAGACTGGCCGCACTTCTTGGGGCTGACTTACGATGGTGTTTCGCGCGAAACAGGACTTCTCGACAAATGGCCAGAGCAGGGACCGCCAACGGTTTGGGAAATCGAAGTCGGGACCGGCTATAGCGCGCCGTCAATTTTAGGTGTTCGTTTGGTGTTGCATCATCGGATTGATGACGAAGAGATCGTCCAATGCTTTCACACTGTGACTGGTGAATCGCTGTGGCGGTATGCTTACCCAAGTAACTTTCGTGACCCATATGGATATAACAACGGACCACGTTGTTCACCGATTCTAACGAAAGAACATTGTTTCACACTCGGTGCCGAAGGGAAGATAATTTGCTTGAACATTGAAGATGGAACCCTTGTCTGGAAGCGAGACCTCCAAGCAGAGTACGACATCCCTGATAACTTCTTCGGAGTTGGTGCGACACCGATTCTTGAAGGAGACAAGCTGATTGTCCTCGTCGGCGGTCAACCGAACTCAGGTGTCGTCGCTTTCGACCCAAACACAGGCAACAAACTCTGGGAAGCGGTCGGCAAAGAGACCTGGGATGGAGCAGAGACGGGTTGGCCGAATGATCCCGAATACACCTGGGAAGGGGATGAGAAAGTCGTCAGCTATTCTTCTCCAATCGGTGCAACAATACACGGCAAACGACACGTCCTGTGTTTGATGCGACAGGGTCTCGTTTCACTCGATCCAGAGACGGGCGAAGTCAACTTCAAGCACTGGTTCCGTTCCCGCACACATGATTCCGTCAACGGAGCACGACCAGTTGTTGTCGATGATACGATCATGCTTTCAGCGGCATACCGCGTTGGAGCTGATCTCTTGAAGGTGAATCCAGATGGGAAAAGCTTCGAGGTCGTTTGGAGCGAGTCTCGCAATTTGCTCACCCACTGGTCGACAGCGATAGCTCTCGACGGTTGCTTCCTCGGCTTTAGCGGTCGACATGAAAACGAAGGCGAACTCCGCTGCATCGATGCGAAAACCGGCGATGTCAAATGGGTCACAAGTGGTTATGAAGACCCGTCCGAGTTAGGTCGCGGAGAGGACAATCAAATCGTGAATAAGGAAACCGGAAAAGTTGTCCCTTGGCCGTTCTACGGACGTGGTTCAAAAATTATGGCAGATGGGAAATTCATTGTCT
>JABJMI010000034.1 GCA_018659505.1 Planctomicrobium sp. | reverse complement strand
TCTCAGGAATCTCTTGGTGGAGAGTCTCCAACCCTGCCATTGCTCCGTCAGGATTGATCGAAGTGAGACCATAGTAAGCGATCAGAATTCCACCGGTCAGCAGTCCGAACCCGTTCAATGTATCCGAGACAGCGACGCTGCGAAGACCTCCCCAAATTGCATAAATCGAACCGATAATTCCAATCAACCACACGGTTAACGTGATCAGGGTAAACTCATCTTTGATACCAGTCAGATTGGTCATGTCCAGAATTTCTGTCATCCCTTTTGCACCTGTGTACAGGATGATCGGCAACAAAATTCCGGCATAAGCAACGAGGAAAATTAAAGTTGTAATCGCCCGTGTTCCGTTATCGAAACGGTTTTCCAGAAACTGAGGAACGGTCGCGATACCGCTTTTGAGGTAACGCGGTAAGTAAAAGAGCGCCAGAACAACTAACGACATCGCTGCGATCACTTCCCACGCCATCACACAAATTCCATCGGCATAGGCTGCGCCGTTCAAGCCGACAAGCTGCTCGGTCGAAAGATTCGTAAGCAGTAATGAGCCAGCAATAAAGCCACCAGTTAAACTGCGACCAGCGAGAAAGTAGCCAGACGAACTGTCATGTTTATCATGTCGAGTGAGAACCCAGGTTAGAAACCCAACAAGACCTGTAAAGAAGATAAATGAGAAAATGGTGAGCATCAGTTGGCTTTCGACGAAAATTCAACGCTGATTCATAGGCTTATGAAGATACGTTGTAATCGAAAGTCAAAATTCTACCAGTGAAGAGAGGACACAACTGGATAAAGATCACATGATCTCTGCAATTTCCCAGCAGTCTTGACTGAGATACTCAAATAATTCAAAAGTCAGATGTGAACTAACTGAGTGAGTGACTGACTAACCTGTTTGGACCAATAATTCCGACTATCTCATCCTGAAAATCCAGACAGGATTGACATGATGAACAGGATGAATATTGCGATTGAACCCTCAGATTCAACAATCTTCTTATGACTCAAACGTAGTCAAAAATAGTAACATAATCATTTAATTGTACATGTTTCTACGCACCCAAAAGTGTTCATCTTATCCTGTAAATCATGTTCATCCTGTCGAAACATTTTTTTTGAAAGCTTGATAGACAGGATTTAGCATCGAGCCTGTATCGCCAAGACTCGCTGAACTGAAGCGAATCAGAGTTTTTTGTGTGTCATTCGTATATTTCGTGGTTCTCAAGCTGTCTCTGAATCCAAATCCGTGAACGCTTACATTTATTTATCCAAGAACATCGGTCACATTACCATCGTTGTCTTTGATTTCTGTCTTCTCGACGATCAAACGCAGTTGCGAAGGATTGTCGAATTTCCATTCGCCGGCTTTCTCCTCCATGTGCTTGGCGACGACAGCGACTTGATCGTTGTTGAATGTAAACTCTGAGTAATGCTCTGAAATTGCAAACTCGAACTCGTTGCCGGATTTGAAACGGATCTCGTCATCGTCTCCGACCAGACGAAATTCTCGGTCGAAAGGAAGCCTGCCCTTGAGCCGTTTTCCCAATGCAGATGCCACAATTGCTCCGAGGACCAATGTCACTTCAGAGGTTTTGGGGTCCTGCAAAACTCGAAACTCATCTGAACACATGACGCTGGCAGATGCTCCTTCCTGTGCGGAGAGTTCCTGAACTGTTTTTGCGAACTGATCTTGTTCGAGGTAACTCTTTCGTTCAACATCTGTGATGAGAAGCCTGTTCTCATTTTGAATGAGTTCGGCAAAGCGGGCAGCGTTCCAGCATTGAGTCGCATCGAGTTCGTCATCCGTTAATCCGACGACTTGCAGGAAGCGAACTTTTCCATTGGGCGTCTCGATCACTCCCAGTTCTGGATCTTCAACGAATGTGACGGTTCGTATTAAAGTGTCCATTTCCAAACAGATCGGACTGTTTAACGGAATGGTATGCCCAGGACCGAAACCGTTCCCCGACTGAAAGACGTACCGAGCGAGGTTCTGCAAGAAGTTGACTACCCAAACCGGAGGTTCCCCTTTTAAAGAGTCAGCGAGTCGAAAGGAAAGCTCGAAGCCGAAGCCGCTCCATTCAGGATCATCGTTTTCCTTCTCATACAAATCGGAGAAGCCAAACGTCACATAATGTAAATGAGTCTGTTGCTGATGGTTCTGGTACACACTGACCCCATAGAGCGGATCTTCTCCACCCAGGTTATAGGGAAGTACCGTGCCCCAGTGCATTGGCTCTTCGTTGTTGTAGAGGTGATCTAAAGCAGTATCAATTGCTTCCCAACCGGGTGCGCGATCTTCTTCTTCATTGAACTCTTCAGACATCGCAAACTCCTAGGTAAATTGATCTCAGCGGACACTGATTGCAATTTACCATAGATTGCTTTTTTCTGCTTGCAACCCTCGTAATTGTTTTCTTAATCGTCCTCGAACTTCTCGAGACTCCTCAACTTGAATAGGGAACTGTTCTTGCCAGTCATTTCTGAGATCGTAGAGTTCTCCGGTAGATAAGAGTTTCCAATTTTGATCACGAACAACATGAATAAGTTCTGACTTGTATTTTCTCGGGTCTTTATATTTCTTAGAAGACTTCTC
Organism: Planctomicrobium sp.; assembly: GCA_018659505.1. Lineage (GTDB taxonomy): Bacteria > Planctomycetota > Planctomycetia > Planctomycetales > Planctomycetaceae > Thalassoglobus. The sequence continues at coordinate 390 of JABJMI010000034.1, read as the reverse complement.
GAAGACACCCCATGTGTACGCCAATCCATCATGTGTCGATTCATCTCCGGTTTTCAGCGCTGGTAGCAAGCATTGACCGTTACAAGTTGCAGGTGGTTCAGTTCCTGCTAATTCGCAAAGTGTCGGCATGATGTCGGTGAAATCGACAGGCGAACTCAACACTTGACCAGCTTTAACCCCCGGACCAACCATGATGAGAGGAACATTTGCTCCCAACTCGGTCGGTAGGTACTTTCCGCCCTCAACTGTCGTACCGCGAAACTGACTTGTAAGACCTTTCGCTTCGCCGACATTGTCTGTCCCGTTGTCGGAAGTGAAAATGATGACAGTCTCCTCATATTGACCAGAGCGTTTTAATTCCGAGATCACCTCACCCACAATGGAATCGAT
>JABJMI010000035.1 GCA_018659505.1 Planctomicrobium sp. | reverse complement strand
TTCAGTGTGGTCTCAGTTCTGCTTGTGGTGTCAGCAGTTTCTCACGCAGGATGGTTCTATTTTTTACTCTGGCCTGCTTTAAGTTTTGGGGTGATTGCAACTGGATATTTTCACTTCGGATCGAGAGTCTATGGCAAATCTAAGGCTGGAGTGTTCTCAGCAATCAATCAGTTGATCCTGCTGCCTTATCTCACTTATCTCTGGTCAGTTTGGCATCTCTTACGCTTGATCAAACGAGAAACAGCTTATGATCAGTTGAGTGAAAACATTTTCATCGGTCGTCGTTTGTTGTCTCATGAGTTGCCAGCGGAGATTGATCATGTGATTGATCTCACTTGCGAATTCACAGAGCCTCTGGCGCTACGGAGAAAATCATATTATTTGTTTCCAATCCTTGATGGATTTGTCCCCACTTCGGATCTTTTAAGAGGATGGTTGAATGAAATCGCTGATCTCCATGGGACAATCTTTATTCACTGTGCTGAAGGGCATGGACGGACTGGGTTATTCGCTGCCGCTTTGTTACTCCACAAAGGTCAGTTTCAAAATCCTGATGAAGCACTTAGGTTTATTAGATCCAAGCGTTCACTCGTTCGTTTAGGAAGTAGACAAATGAAGATGCTGAATGAGTTACAGAAATTCGCGCAACCGCATCTAAGCAGAGACCGTCAGTAAAGTTTGACTTAAGTAGGGATACTTTTAAAAGAGTCGGTTTTATTGTTCCTTATGCTTTATCGAGTGACTGAGTAAAAAGTCACGGAGTTTTTCGAGGCGGTCTGTGTTGATGTGGTCGACATCGGCTGAGAGCAGCTCTTGCCAGAGATCGGTCGATTCTGGTGTTGCCCAAAATCGGACACGGCGTCCCGCAGCGTGTGCTTTCTCAACAATCGAATGGAGTTTTTCTCGCTCGGACGTTGGCATTGGACCTTTTCCTCGCCAGCGAAAATGAGATCCCCAGCGATCGCTGATCAATGGCATGAGATCAGCGGGGAAATCGGAATCTAAATCGGTCAGGCGACCGTCGATCCCTACCTGACGTGTCTTGTCGTTCTTGATTGCATCAACGGGTCTGCCGCCTGAGATGACAATCTCGACACCTCGCTGAACGTAGCGATCCTTATTCATGCCTGAGAGCATTTCGGGATAGCCTTGCAGAACCTCTCGCAACTTCTTGTAGACATTCTCCTCATCTGTTTTGATATCGACGAGCAGCATTACAGTCGGTCCATCGGGATAGACCCTCCCGTTGTTCTTGGCGCAGCGATCTTTCAACGGATCGAGATAGAGTTTTTGCAGCGTCTTTTCTGGACGGAGTTCGATGTAATTATGACCGACAAGCAGCTCACCATCGACCAGATAGATATCCGCTTCAAAGCTACAGAATCCATGTTCTAAAGCATCGACGAGAGGGCGTAGCTGGTGGTAGTCGTTGTGTGCATGTCCCCTTGGTATTGGAGTCACGGACGAAACGTCTTCGCCAGAACTTGGTGAAATCAGAACAGCGAACGAGAGCAAGATCCAGCATGTCGTTTTCATATAAGAGCTTTCATTAAATTTGAAAAATTGAAACACGTATTTACTTGCCATACCCAATTGCGAAACCTACTACATTGCGGATCGACGAACTTCATCCTACTCCCTGTCTTTGACCTACGGAACTGACTTGTTCAGAAGTAGAGAGAATGGGTACGATTCAGTATAGAAATCATTGATCTCTTAATTGAACCTTCGGTGAATAAATGAGTGAACTAAAAGTCTCGATGAGTTTTTTAACTACCGCCATGTTGACCGGTTGGTTGATGCTTACACTTGATGTCTCTGCTGCCGAAATGGGTTCACCAAAGGAGACTTGGGAAAGTTACAAATCAGCTCTTCGAATCGGTGACGCGGAGACCTGTTTTTCTTTAATTTCGAAAAACTCGATAGATGCGTGTGAAGAAATACGAAAATGGAGCCTCAAGCTGTCACGTGAGGAGCTAGAAAAACTGGATGAAATGGACGTTGCAATTGTCCTTGTCTATCGGCTCGAATTTGACCTCGAAAAGCTTAAAAAATTGTCTATCGAGGAGTTGATGTCTGAAATGTTCGTTAAGAATGCTCGTGATGGATATAAGTTCTTCAACCTCTGCACTCTTGATGACTTCGAGATTGAAGGTAACACAGCAATTGCGAACCTGCATTCAAAGTTCTCAACACAGGATTTGAAGGTTCGATTTGTAAATGAAAAGGAAACTTGGAAGTTTGATGTCGATCATTTTGGAAAACAAAGCCAATCGTGGTATGGTCCTGCACGTAGTAAATCAGGACTTTCCAAAGTTGACTTCGCTTTAGCACTTCTCAAAAAACAATGTGGTGAAGATAACGTGCCTACAAAGATTGTTGACGCACCGTTTGAGTAATATTGACTACGGTTCGTAATTGTAGTTTGTAGAGCAGGGCTCCCCTACCCGATGAAGAGACGAGTAGATAAGTCGCTTCAAATCCGTGAGCGAATTCTAGACTGACACCGATTCATTCTCAGTCTTAATTGAGCATGGCTTCACCAAGAAATATGTCAGCACAATTCCTAGCAATCCGCCCAAATAACCGGCGTTGTGGATGTAGCCGACGCAGATGAAGTGGTAGGTGTCGACGACGCGATAGGCTCTAAATGTTGCGTGCCAGTAGGAGTAATCGGCAGCCGGTCCGCGGTAGAGTCCGTAGAGATAGCCGCAGATTCCGAATGCAATCGCTGTCGTGAAAACAATTACGTAGCCGCGCATGATCTTGCGATGCGCGATATCGCGTGGACACGCCGGGATCATTCTGCGAGCGAGTATCCAGCCGACGATTGCCCCGACCCACCAAGTTGCCAGGAAGCCGATGATCCCAACGAAGATGTGGTTGCCCAGACCGAAATCGGCATAGGCGAATTGGTCGAACTTGAAATTGTGAAAGTATTCTGGACCGATCGAGTACGTAATCTGATCATGCAGAATCCCATAACCCCCAGCGATCAATGCCCCGATGAGCATGTACTTGACCATGACGCCAAGATCGTTGAAGGCAATCTGTGGGATCAGTAATTTCCACATGGTCTAGGGACGAGTGTCTAGGGGTTACGTCTGGGCTATTGAAGATTTCACGAGGTCACACGAAACGCTTCACGTCAGTTGAGACGCGTTTGGCGACCACTTGGATTATTGAAAAGTGTAAATTGACAATTGCAAAATGCAAAATGGTGTGCGAATTGACGTCATTTCTCACTTTACAATTTACAATTTCACTTTTTCAATGCCTTCTATCGACTCGGTCTTTCTGGAATAGACGTCTTCAACCAATCCTTCCCAGTTCTCCCACTCACATTGATTTTAATCAGACCAGGCTAGGGTGAACTATTTTACTCTCAACTCTAGACCCTCAACTCTCAACTACCTTGTCAGCCCGACGTAGAAGCTGAAGACTCGGGTTTCGTCGGCTTCTTCTTGCATGATTGGCCAGGCGAAGTCGAAGGCGAGGGGAGCTGGTCCCATCGCTGGCACGACCATTCTTAGTCCGAAACCAGCGGTTAGGCGGAAGTCTGCCAAGCCGGCGTCTGGTTCGACTGTTCCGAAGTCGGAGAAGACGACGGCACGGATGTTGTCGGTCGCTGTCAGTGGGAACATGTATTCTGCTGAACCGAGTGCGATGAATTCGCCGCCGACTTCGAAGTTCCCTTCACGAGGAGTGACGCCGCGGAATTCGAAACCACGGAAAGATGAATATCCACCGGCGTAGTAGCGTTCGAAGATCGGAGTCTCATCACCTGTCCAGCCAACTTGACCAGTGAAGGAGAGGATATGTTTTCCGAGACCGTCTGGGCGTTCGAAGACTGTGAAGTATTGACCACCAGAGACATCAATGCGTGGATAGTTGAATTCTCCGAAGCCTTGTTCGTAGGTGAAGTCGAGGTTGTGTCCCTTACTTGGATTGAATGAGTTATCGCGAGTATCGTAAGAGAGAGTGAACGCAGCTGTTGATAAGAAGTTACTTCCTCGAACAGCTTCAAGATCAGCTGGGATGGGACCGATGCCGGTTCGGATGTCGCGAACATCGACGTTTTCTAATCGCAATGCTGTTGATGCCGACCAATAACGATTAAGGACATAACCTAAACTGATGCGACCACCGAGACGATCTTCCGTCCAGTCATCATAGAAACGATTGTAGTAAAATCCGCTTAACCCGAGGCTGAAGTCCGATCCCATAAAGAACGGATCCTGCCAACTCGCGAGATATCGACTGACTTGTGAACCTGGAACAGCTTCTAAGCGGAAACTTTGACCGCGACCACGGAAAGCTTGTCCATTAGTGACATCTGCCCAGCTGCGTGGGAAGCGTAAGATGTCAAAGTTGTCTTCCTGTAATGTGATTTGACCAACGACACCGGCGTCGCTGTTGACTCCGACACCGAACATCAAGCGACCTGTGCGACCTTCGGTGACGTCAATGTTCACGTCTACAAAACCGGGAGCAGGTGCTGAAAGGGCGTCGCCGAATGGATCTCCTTGAGGAGATGTGCCTTGCAAATAATCTTGTGGAACTGGATTACCGAAGCGGTCGAGACTTTGTCCGCGATAGTTATTCGGTTGCGGTGCTGGCAAGAAATCTTGTGACTGACCGCGAAAGACAATCTTCGGGTCGAGAGTCAGTTTTTTCTGTTCAGGTAACTCTCGCAAAGGGCGGCTGACTTCGACTTCAAATGCGTCTTCTTCATCTTCAAAAACAGTTGCAGGTAATGTGACTCGTCCGACTGTTTCGCTAACAGGAGAATGGATTTTTGCTTCCAGGGAGAAGTCATCGGATGAAACTTGGTTGAAGAGTTCTTCCGCGTTCCGTGCAACGTGCTGTTCCGGATCTTGTCCACGTTGGGCAATCACTGGGATGTAATCGAGTCCATCGACAGGTTTTAGATCAAATGTCGCTGGATCGGTTCTTTCCCAAATGGGACTGCCGGTGACGCGACTTTGTGCCATGCGGAGATCGCGGCCACTTGCCAATTTTCCTGGCTTGAGGAAGCGATGAACCTGGTTGCGGACAACACGTTCTTGGGTGTGAGTATGGTCGCCACGAATGTGAATGTTGATCATTCCAATATAGCGAGGGATGTCTTCATCAATCTGATAGGTGAGATCGACAATTCCGGTTTCGTTCTGGCGGAAGTGAGGCGTTGGTTCAACTTTGGCGAAGATGTGACCGCGATCATCGTATTGATCTTTCATCGCTGTCACGTCTTTCCGCAGGAAGCGGGAATTGAAAAATTCGCCCGGTTCCATTTCGAGTTCAGCGAAAAGCTGATCTCGACTGATGACGCCGTTTCCGATCACTTCAATATTACCGACCTTGTAGCGTGGTCCTTCAGCGACGGTGAAGTTGACTGTTACTTTTCCGTCAGTAGGAGCGATCGATTCATTGACTTGCACGTCAACATCGAAGTATCCCAGACCTAAGTAGTATTGTTTGAGAGTGAAGACATCATTGCGAACGATTTCCGGATCGTAATCTCCACCGACCCAACCTAAGGCGAGATTATCGACAGGGACTTTGGTCGCGATTTTTGTTTTCAAGACTCGACTTGAAATTTCCTGATTCCCTGCGAAGTTGATATCGCGTACTTTGACCTTTGGACCTTCGTTGATCACGAAGATCACATCGCGGTCTGATTTTTCGGCACCTTTCTCAAGTGTGACCTGTGCGAAGCGATAACCCTTCTCCATGTAGAGAGACTTAATCCGCGAGACCGATTCACGATTAGCGGAGACATCATATCCGTGTCCAGGAGTGAGCCCAGTTTGTGCTTGCAGTTCACCCGTTTTGATTTTGTCGTTACCGACGAACTTCACGCTTCTAAGAATCGGTCGTTCAATAACAGTGAAAACGAGAACAGGACCATTTTTCGTTTGTCGATAAAATGGTTTGACTGACAAGAACCACCGCGTGTTCAGGAGTCGAGAAACATCCTGTTGAATTTGATGGGCTGAAGGCGGTCGACCTTGTTGCGTCTCAATTTGATGAAGAATCGCATTCGACTGAATCGTCTTGTTACCTTCGATGACAATACCAACCAAATCATCATTCAGAATGTTCTCGACACTGAATTCAACTTGTTGGACGTCTGCTTTCGGACGTTTCTTGACCGGCTCCGTTGCCAGCGCTCGTTTAATGCCTGGAAGCGCAGCCGTTTTCTCTTCGACAGCAGCCGTCTTCTTGAAAGCAGGATCAACAATTGGTGATTTTTGTGTTGCAGCTGGCGGTCCTGCTCCCGGATTCGATCCTGGGAATGGACGTTGAGCCTGTAATGAACAGGTCAACAGACCGATCAGGCACAGCGCAAGCACATTGATCTGCATGAAACGTCGCAAGTTGGGCATCTGTGCCCGTCGACGAGTGTCTATGGTGACACCTTTCATCGATTCTGCTTTCGGTTCAATTCCGCTATTTCGGACCTGACATTAGATAAATTGCTACTAATGAGGAGGAAATCTCGGGACGGCAATCGCTTCCTGCGAGTTGACGTAACAGGGGAATTTTGAAATGGATTTTGAATTGTTGTTCAGGCGAACAATGATTCGTAGCTCTGTTCGAATCCACATGGAATCAAGCAGAGATGGGGAATTTGATTGGAGAAACAGGTTTGCTCAAATGGAACGAGAGCGGGATTTCCTGGTTTCAATACGTCTATTACTCCAATATTCAAAATTCGGCAAGATGAATTCCCGGGTGGAAAGACTCGTGATGCACCAAATGGGAATGTTTTTGTGATTCGTTGAGTTTGAAATCTGATGACAAGGGGTCTTCATACAGGACAAATCAGTCAATCTTGAAGTCAAGGATTTGGCATAAAACTCACAATTTCTTAGAGCAATTGTTGTCGAGTCTGTTTGAATTACCCTGATTTCTTACACCATGGGATGGATGAAATGCTATTTAGATTCCGAATTGAGCA
>JABJMI010000036.1 GCA_018659505.1 Planctomicrobium sp. | reverse complement strand
CTGCGATCAGACTGCAGCTACCTCACAGAGTCTTGTGATGTGCTCAAACAAAGGCATTTTTTTGCTCCACCCAACCTACTGTTTTATGGAGCAAAGCGAGCTTTAGGTCCATCAAAGGAGAGTGATTCTGTTTTCTCTCGCTGAGTCAAGTCCGAGAACTTGGGAAGCTTGGAGAGTAGGTTCTCATTCTGATTTAAAGCAGAATCTTTTCGATGAGAAACAGTCTTGATCTCTGCTTCGCTGTTCCAATGTTGAGCAAGTTTTTCTTCGTGAGTGACTGATTCTACGCTTGTTGTTTTTCGTGGCAGCCTGAAGTCCAATCCGAAGAATGGCATGGGAGAGTTACTGCTCATCTGGAACCATGATCGTTCCAATGAACAACCAGTACAGAGAACTGCCAGCATTCCTAACAGAATAAAATTGCGAGTCGAGTGAATCATGCCATCCTCTATTCACTTTGAGCGGGAAGTCCCGCACTCTGTGAAACGAAAGGCATCGATCCCATTGTCTGGCACCCTGCGAAGGTGGCGACAATTGCGATCAGCACTATGAGCGTGTATTTCTGCTTTCTTAGCATCGCCGCCTCCTGCGGTTTGGTGGAAAGCTATCAAATTTGAGTTATATTATTGTGTGAAATGATTCTTCCTGAATCGACACAGACCACTTATCAATAAAAACTATTGCGAACTTCTGTTTGCGATAGCATTGTCTCGAAAAGACGATTCTTACGTCATGTAAAGATAGCACGAAGTCCCAGGATGCGCAAACCCGGATTTTGGCAGAGGATGCTAAGGTGTAGAAAACTGCCGATTGACAGCTAAGATTTAATCATCCACCAACCGAAAGATTAGTGCCAATTAGCGAATATTAGTGTTCCTTAGAATTCGATTCAGAAACACTCATCGACGCTAATCTTCACTAATGGTGTGTGCAAAAACATTAGTAGTTGATTCGGTCGTTTTTAAGACTGACTGTTGCTCTACTGCTTTGTGCAATGCCATCGCATTGGTTGTCGTTGATGCACCAAGGTTTCGAACAAGAGAGGTTGACCAGTTCAATCCGTTCCATCCGTCAAATCTGTGTTCCGTATTTCAGGTTTCACTCAATGAAAAACGGACTCACCATCGTGATTTGGATATGACTCAATTAGAATTGAATTCATCCACCTACTCCAACAACACCACAATCGATCGGGAACTTGAGGAATGATTTGCGTTACACTGGGCCGAACTCGACACAAGATGATGATCGCTGAGCATCGTGCGCTGGCGGAACGTGGGGCTGAACTTGTGGAGTTGCGTGTTGATTGGATTCCACGTGGACTCCGGATGGATCGCCTCTTAAAGGATCGCCCCACGCCAGTTATTGTCACTTGCCGAAGACCTGACGATGGTGGACGTTTCAGCGACACAGAACAGAAACGCCTGACGATTCTTCGAGAAGCGATCATGGCGGGCGTTGAATATGTTGATCTCGAAGAAGATATCGCCAAGTCGATACCCCGTTACGGGACGACCAAGCGAATCGTGAGTTATCATGATTTCGAAAAAACACCGGACGATCTCGAAGAAATTCACGGACGACTTTGTGAATGCGATCCTGATATCGTCAAAATAGTGACAATGGCAGACTCGCCGGCAGACAACATCCGCATGTTGCGGCTAGTCGAGAACGCGAAAGTGCCGACTATCGGGTTCTGCATGGGTGAATACGGTGTCGTTAGCAGAATTCTCTGCGGGAAGTACGGCTCGCCATTCACCTACGCGACCTTCAGTAAAGAACGAGTCATGGCGCCGGGGCAGCTTTCATTTGAAGAAATGAAGAAAATGTACCGCTACGACAACATTGACAAAGAGACCGCAGTCTTCGGAGTGCTAGGTGATCCGATTGGGCATAGTTGGAGCCCAATTCTGCACAATGCCGCCTTCAAAAACATGCAAATGAATGCGGTCTATTTACCATTGCGAGTCGCGGAGGAAGAGTTCGAAGAGACTTTAAACGCATACGAATTTCTGAACGTACACGGTTACAGCGTGACTATTCCACATAAACAGGCGGCTCTCGAATTTGCAGATAAGTCCGATGAAGCGACTCAGGAGATTGGTGCTGCGAATACATTGGTGAAAAGTAAATCCGGTAACTGGCACGCGAAGAATACTGATTTCGACGCAGCCATGGATGCTATTAAACTCGGTCTAAAAGCCAAAGGAGACACCAGCCTCAACGGGAAGCGAGTTTTAATCCTTGGAGCCGGCGGGGTAGCACAGGCAATTGGGTTGGGAACAACTCAGGAGGGCT
>JABJMI010000037.1 GCA_018659505.1 Planctomicrobium sp. | reverse complement strand
TACTCAATTGCCAGCTGCGACTTTGAAAGCAGTCTTGAAGGAAGTTGAAGAAGGTGCAGTTGGAGGCGGTTGCGCTGTTGAATTCGATGAAAACATCACCTGGTTTCAGCGTAAGCTCTCGCACATTTTCTTAGCGTACTGGCAGAGATATAGTGGATGGGCAGCCGGGTGCAGTATCTATGTTCTTCGAGAAGTTTTTGAGGAAGTCGGTGGGTTTGATACTACACAGTTTGCTGCTGAAGAAAGATACCTCTCGGAAGCAATACGCAAGCAAGGGAAATTTGTGATCGTGAAAGAACCGGTACTCACTTCCGCTCGCAAACTTAGGATTTATTCAACCTGGTATCTGTTGAAAGTCGCTGCCCATGCGATGTTTGTGAAACGCTGGAATCTCAAAGACCGCTCTGGCTTGGAGATTTTTTATGATGCGCCGAGAGAGAAGGAATGAGGGGTTTTCAAAGGAATATCGAATTGCCGGCTTGAAGTGGGCAGCAAAACGCGCTGACAGATTATTTGATTTCACCACTGATATCGAGCTGTACTTCTTCCGGCGCTATAGGAGTACCATCCTTTGACTGTTCAGCAGTCGCTTGGACATTCTTCATGCCGACGATTGTGAACGCCATGAAAATGATTGCAAAGATTCCGATCAAAAGATACGTGATCGTTTTGTCTATCGTTGTTCCGTTGTTTCCGATCATGTTTTAGCTCCTGTTAAGGTTTCACCTTTTTTGTTGTCCTCTTCCTCCCTCTGCTGAAATGAGCAGTTTGTGAAGACTCAAAATCAATCGCAGAACAGCTCCTGATTTTGTGTTTTTGTATGATCAACCGATTCTCATTCCCAGTGAATACCACTTGCAAGATGTTGTTCTCGTGTTTTTTACACATCAACGAAGGGACAAGTAACAATCCTTATGATCCGCAATTTATACAGGTCACTCTCGACTTTCGCAGTCTGATTTTCTTTCAGTGGGGTTAGTAAAGTATGTTGGTTCTGCTATTTCGAGATTTTTACCGCAGAATTCCATGTTGTTTCGTACAATGAAATCGAACAACTCAAATCTCTATGAAAACTGCATTAGTCATATGAAAATGAATCAAATTAAGTTTGCGGGAAAAATTCACAAACATTGTTGGAAGTCTCTTTGCGTACTTTCCATGTTTCTGTTGCCAATCGTCTTGGCAGAGGAGACTTCTCCGCCCAACTCCCAAGTGGTCAAAGAAGCCTTGGAGAAACTGAACCCATTGATTGGTGAATGGAGAGGGACTGGGCAGGTACGTCGGGGGTCGACTCGTGGAGCATGGCGGCAAACGGGTGAGTTCGTCTGGGATTTCACAGAGAAAGTTCCAGCGATCAAGTATCTTGTCAAAGATGGAAAACTCGCTGAAGAAGGGCAGTTGACCTGGAATCCAAAAGATAAATATCAACTGGAATTGACAGTCGAGAATGAAGAACCGCGCAGCTATCGAGGCGATTGGGACTCTGGCAAACTTGTTTTGATGACTAATGAAGATGAAAACAAAGTGCAACAAAGAATCACGATCACTCCATTAAATGAAAAGCGTTCTCTCGTGCTCCATGAGAAGACTTCTCCGGGAGGCTCCGCCTTTTTCCGAGTCGCAGAGGTTGGTTACACTCGGGCTGGGACACGCTTGGCACTTCCCGGTGGTGGTCAAAGAGACTGCGTTGTCACTGGTGGAACCGCACAAACTGCTGTCAAGCATGATGGTGAAACCTATTACGTCTGTTGCAGCGGATGTAAACAAGCCTTCGATGATGATCCAGAAGGCATCATCGCCGACTTCAAAGCCAAGATCAAAGAACGGCTGGATTCCATTAAAAAGTGAAAAAGTTTTGATCCGAACGAGTTGTGAGGACGTTCATTAGCAGCACACTCTGTCGAATCGTTCGCCGATGAGCGGCTCAATAAGTGTGGTGTTAAACAATCATTTGCTGTTTGGAGAAACTCGATGCAAGCGATGGCGATCTGCCCGAAGTGCCGAACTTTACTGACTGCGGATGCGGGCAAGCCTAATATTCATTCATGCCCAACCTGCTCTGGGCAGTTTATACGTCGAGGCTCTTCGCTCGATGTAGAACCAGAGTTTATTGTGAAAGTGCTTGCCGAAGGTGAGACTGCTCTCTCCTGCCCCGATTGTTTAGCTTCCATGGATGCTGTGGAAACAAACGGTCAAGCAAAATTTCATTGCGCAGCGTGTGGCGGTATTTGGTCAGAGGGCGGGACTTCCCCGACCGTTGAAGAAATCGACAAACCAGTCGTCATTAATGAAGAGATTCAACATCCCGGCTTTGTTAAATCGCTGTTGTATGGGATTTCACTTCCTGAGCGAATCATGCGTTCCGCTGTTGGCATGACCGCTGGCACGGCTCGAGAAGCGGCACAGTTGATGGTTCCGAAAGCGTTTCAAACTTCCAAGTCTTATGAAGTGGCGATTACGAATTCATTAAACTTTCTGACAGACACCATTGGAGGTTTCGATTCGCAAAAAGATGACGCTGTCGATGCAGGAGAACATCTCGCGAAAAAAGCGATCGGGAACTTTGTCGACATGGCAGGCATGG
>JABJMI010000038.1 GCA_018659505.1 Planctomicrobium sp. | reverse complement strand
GTCGTACATGTCCTGATGCGGTGGTCCTCCGCAAAGGTAAATCATGATCACGGACTTATGTCGTTTTTCACCCGTGGCTTCCTCTGCTTTGAGTAGTGCCGGCAGTGTCAATCCAGCAGCACCGAGCGTCCCGACTCGAAGTAGATCCCGGCGAGAAAGCCCGGTACAAAATTTTTGAGTCACACGGGGGATAGAATGAAAATCGATCATACGAGTACCAAAATTGGTAGATAGTGTCTTACTTGATTTGAAATCTTACTCGACATTCTGATCTCACGCTTGATTATGTCAAAGGCTGTTTGCCTCGGACTGATATCGTTTATATCGGCAATCGTACGTGAGAAAATCAATACCTGTCATTTATCGTTTGCGGAGGACATATACAATGTCTTCGGAAGTTTCGTCGATTTCAATCTGAGTTTCGATTTCATAACTAAAGTCATGAATGGCAGCGACTTCGAGTTCGGGGACTCGCTTCAACAGCGTTCGCATTTGCTGGTGAGTATAAGTGCGATAATTCATTTCATCTTGAATTTGCTTGTGGCTGGTCGGGGTGTAGATATCGAGGTGCATTCCCAGTTTTTCATTACGTCCTTTGAGATCCAATTCCTTGCACCACATGCGTGAATTAACCTGAAGATTCCCCCGGCGCGCCACCCATGACTCAGTCTCCATCCGTGGACCATCGGTCGGAATGAGATGGACTCCCAAGATGTACAAACCACCTTTCGTGAGACCGTCTGCCGTGCACTGAAAGTGTTGTGTCGCACTCTTTTCAGTTTCAAGATGTCGAAAACTGTTGATCATATTGAAGGCAGCGTGGAACTTCTTCCGAGGAGTGAAGTCGCTCATATCTTCAACGACAGCTGCCTCAGGATAACCGAATCTCTTTAACCGCTTGTTGCAGTATTCCACAGCGTGAGGATTCAGGTCGTTGCCTGCAACGTCATACCCTCGTTGAGCGAGTTTGATCAACAGGCGACCCGTTCCGCAGGCTGGTTCAAAGAGTTTTTTCACTGAGCATTTTGCATAGGCGGCGAAGCACTCCTCTAAGAAGTCACATTCCGCCTTCCAATCGAACCCGAAAAGTAAATCATAGTATTTGGGAAAGTCGTAAAGACTGCCTTCGATCACTTCGGTCATGATTGGAATGAGGGACTAGAGAATGAGGGATGGAGGAAAAAGTGAGAAAAGTGAAAAACAAGTTGTCGAAGATTATTGTTTGTTCTCGGTCGGTCCAATCATGGCTCGGGTATCTTCTTCTCTCTGTTTCCAGCTGCTGCCGCTGCTGATGTACTTTTGAATGTCCTCCGAATTCCGAAATAATAAGTTTCGAGCAAGAGTCATGTCATCGTTGAGTGCATACAAATAGGCTTCGCCAATTCTCGCCTTAGTTTTCAGATCAGTTTTCAAATCAGTTCTCTCGAACTTCTTCATGATATCGAGTTGTTGGCGAGCTTCATCATGTCTGGTGGAGTCTCCGAGATACATCAGGGCTAGCTGTTCGTGTGCCATCGGCGTCCAGACTTTGTCCGTCTGATAGTATTTGATGACTGCTTTGAAGGCGTCTTCGTTGTTGACCTCAAACATTGCGGAGAGATATTGCTGCTTTGCAGTACCTTCATCAGGAACGGAAGTTTCCAAAGCGTCCGGGTTTCTTGGGGGTGTTGATTTCTTGAGGAGCATCCCCATCCCAGCGCTACAGAGAGTCACAATCAAACATAGTAATGGTAGAACCAATGCAGGTCTTTTGACCGGAAATGGACCAGAGCCTTGGGTTCCTGCATCAATGAGGTGATCAACAGACTCTCCCGTCTTCAAGGACTTGGCGATCTTGCGGATATCATTCAAAACCGCTTGGGCGTTTTCGTAGCGATCTTCCGGGTTCTTCGCCGTCATGCGATTGATTACTTTGCACAACGCACCGGGAAGGTCGCTTCGTAAGGACTCAAGTGGCTCGGGAGTTTCGTGCAAATGTTTGACAGCCACGCTGACAGCATTTTCTCCTTCAAATGGAGGACGACCAACGAGCATGTGGTAGCAAGTGATTCCAAAAGAATAGATGTCGCTTCTTTGATCGAGCGGTTTTCCGCTGACTTGTTCGGGACTCATGTAAAGCGGAGTCCCCATCGTGACCCCTTCTTGAGTCAGGTTGAGACGTTCGCCGCCTTGCAGCTGAGCTAAGCCAAAGTCAGCGACCTTCGCTTCTCCTTTTCGGTTGAGCATGATGTTTTCAGGCTTGATATCACGGTGAACAATCCCTCGTTCTCCGGCTGCCTGTATTGCCGATGCAACCTGTCGCATAATCAGCAACGCCAGATTCAATTCCAGTGGACCTTTTTTCTGGATGAATCCTTTGAGCGTTTGTCCTTGAACATATTCTTGAGCAATAAAGTATTGTCCGTTTCGCTCGCCAACTGTGTAGACTTGTACAATGTTTGAATGATTCAATCCCGCAGCCGCCTTCGCTTCAGTCTGAAAGCGAGCGACATAAGTTTCGTCTTCTGTCAGGTCTGATTTCAGAAGCTTTAAGGCGACGTTTCTCTTCAACGACACCTGCTCAGCGAGCCAGACCTCAGCCATTCCTCCCTTACCTAGCCGTCGCAGCAGCCGAAAATCGCCCAGAACCATGTCTGCCTCGGCGGTCCCTTCAGTCTGACCAGTCCCTTTTTTGGGCATGAGTTGAGTTTCGTCAGGCTCAGAGGAAGTCTCTGGAGAAGTCGTAGAATCTTTGTCGAGATCATCGGATTCTGAGGGATTCGACATATCGTTCTTCACAGTTTAGAGATGTCATTACAATTAAAATCAAACAATGAGATGACCACTGAGTCGACTCAGCAGATAACCCACGATCACACAAATCAGATTATTAATCAGTGTGACAGTTTATACCAAAGACTGCAAACCTATCTCTCAAAAGGCTTTACAGGCAAACCGAAACCATCACATTAGCCTCTGCCGATGGTTCTGAAACAGATGGCGAAAACGAACGTGATGACCGATTTCTAAATCAACTAAGAATCATCAACATCTGAATCTATCTATATTTATGTCATCTTGTCGCCATTGAACAGAAGAGTCTCATTCGATAACCTTTGCCGCTTAACTTTCAGGCAGCGGCTCAAAAAGTTCATAGACAATCAATAAGTGAACAATGTTCACTACTTAAGATATCTTTCACGACAACTCTCAGGGAACTCAAATGGTATTACGTCCACGTACAAAATTGAAAAAAGACCGGAAGTCGAAGCGCTGCCCGAAATGTGGTGCATTGGTAGGAAACAAAGGCAAACTGGTTCGCTGTAAAAAGTGTGCTAAGAAACTCGCCTAGAGTTGTTACTGGTTGTCAGGAAACATTGATGCTCGAACTCTACGATCAAACTCAAGCGGCATGCGAGAAGATTCGTTCAAAGTGGGACAAAGTTCCGCACGCAGGAATCATTCTTGGGACCGGTCTTGGCGGGTTTTCTAACGAGATCGAAATCGAAGCTGAATTTGATTACGAAGAAATTCCGCACTTCCTGAAGTCCACTGCAACGAGCCACCGCGGTCGGCTTTTGTGTGGGCAACTCTGTGGTGTTCCCGTTGTTGCTATGGAAGGTCGCCATCATATGTATGAGGGGTATCCCCTCAAAGCTGTAACCTTACCGGTACGCGTCTTCAAGGAATTAGGAGCAGAGTTACTGATTGCATCCAATGCAGTTGGTGGACTGAATCCGTTGTATCGCTGCGGCGATATTATGGTGATCGATGATCATATCAACCTGATGGGTGATAACCCGCTCATCGGGATCAATGATGATCGCCTGGGACCACGGTTTCCCGACATGAGTGCTCCCTATGATCAACAGTTGGGTGATTACGCTCTGGAAATTGCCCGGAAAGAAAATTTCGCTGCCCACAAGGGAGTGTTTGTTGGTGTCGCTGGTCCTAATCTGGAAACACGTGCCGAGTATCGATTCCTAAGACAAATCGGCTCTGACGCCGTGGGAATGTCGACGATTCCGGAAGTCATCGTGGCTG
>JABJMI010000039.1 GCA_018659505.1 Planctomicrobium sp. | reverse complement strand
TATCGCAATGGTTTGTTGCCTACGGAAATTTTGCTTACTTCCCAAGAACTCCTCAAGGCGAAGCCCAACAACCATTACAGCCCGGTGATGAGTTCAACATCTCGGAAGCCCGTTCAAATCTCCTCCGCGGAGTCTTGACTGGTATCACCCAAACTTCCATTTTCAATGATCGAATCCTGAATGCAAATACCGGTTCCAATCGGGGAATTTATAACCCACTTTCTCGCGATCCCTTTCCGATCCTGCGGACTCTTTCATTCCATGATGTCACAGGTGGAACATCTTATACCCAGTTGAATAATCAATCTTTGAGCAGTGCTGACCTCTCACCACTCATTGAACTGCGCAGAGCTGTTTTGTTCGGTCGATTAAAAACTCCTGTTACAAATTTCTCGGTGAATGATGAAACAGAAAACTATGTGAATCAAGAGTCTGTCTTACGTATCATTCTCCCTGTCAGGGTTGACCAAATTGATATCAATGCACCACCCGACCCTTCACTATTAAGAATCAAATAACACTGCGAGATATCATCAACGAGAATACTTTTTATTAAACTCGTTCTTTTTTCGTGATCACACTTTTCAAAATTGGATAGTTTCACTGTGCTTGAAACAATAAAACTTACAAAACGATACGGTGACCTGGTTGCTGCTAATGAAATTACGATCAACCTGAGCCAGGGTGACGTCTTCGGTTTCATTGGTCCGAACGGTTCGGGAAAAACCACAACAATGCGGATGATCGCAACTCTGCTGAACCCAGACTACGGTGAATGCTATGTCTGTGGGAAATCGATCTATACCAACCCAGAAGAGATCCGACGCCTCGTTGGTTACATGCCCGATTTCTTCGGTGTTTATGATGACATGACCGTCATCGAATACCTGGAATTCTTCGCTGCCACATATCGCATTAACGGTCCCGGACGTCGCAAAATCTGCGAAGAGAAACTGGAACTGGTTGACATGTCCTTCAAACGTGATGCCATGGTCAATCAACTTTCTCGCGGGCAAACACAACGTATCGGCTTAGCACGTACCCTCTTGCACGAACCGGAACTTCTTCTCCTCGATGAACCTGCCAGTGGTCTTGATCCTCGTGCCCGTATTGAAATTCGCAAACTATTAAGGCGTCTCGGTGAATTAAAAAAAACCGTGATCGTCTCCAGCCACATCCTGCCAGAACTCGCTGATGTATGTACTCGCGTCGGTATGATTGAAAAAGGAATTATGGTCGCGGACGGAGTCGTTGCAGATGTGATGAAGAAAGCTCGCGAGGCAGTCATCCTCGAAATCCAAGTGATGGAAAACACCGAGAAGGCCGCTGCATTACTAGAACAGCATGACATCGTCAATAAAGTCACAACGGAGAAGGAAACAATCTTCGTAACGCTGAAACCAAACTCAGATGACTACAGTGAACTACCGAGTTCTCTGATCGAAAGCGGATACCGTATTCGCCAATTCCGCGAAGAAGAGGTCAATCTCGAAACCGCGTTTATGGAATTAACCAAAGGCTTGCAGCAGTAGGTGGCTTTAAAAAGTAAAGTAGAACCTCCCATACAAGCACGCAGCGCAAGCAAGTGAGCCAACTACCGAAGCACACTCGCTCGCGCGTCGTGCTTGTAGACGATTCCAACTCAATGCTATAAAGATCATTGAAGATGTCGAATTTAACGCAAAGGCGCAATGACGCAGAGAAGACCTGGGTTAAGAATGAAGGATCGTTCAACAAGTGAGCGAAGCGAGCCAATGTCCCTTCTCCCCACTATTTGCAAACTATTGCGAAGTAGACTTGGTTGTGGGGAGAAGGTTAGGATGAGGGGCTCTTCAAATCCTTCATTCCTCCCGAGTGAAGCAGTCGAAGATTCCTTAAATTGCGTCCGGTAAAACCAGACCTACAGGGCTGAAAACTCAGCGATTCTATTCTTGTATGCGACGAGCAGTCGCTGTACGACGGGACCAACTTCGCCGCTTCCAATCGGTTGATCATCGACTGCTGTGATCGGCAATATTTCAGTAGTCGTGCCAGTGAGGAAAAGTTCATCGATCTCAGAAAGTCTCTCGCTGTGTAACGTCTCTTCTCGCAGTTCTACACCCGACTTTTCTGCTAGATCCATCAACAGTTTGCGCGTGATGCCCGGAAGGATGTTCTTCCCTAAGGGAGCCGTCAGGATTGTTCCATTTCGCACACCAAAGAGACTGGTTCGAGATCCTTCAACCAGCTCGCCAGCGGTGTTCACAAAAAGTGCATCGGCACATCCAGCCTCATGTGCCGCTTGCGCAGCCATGCAATTCGCCAGTAAATTGACCGACTTGAGATCACATCTCTTCCATCGCAGATCATCTTGAATAATGACAGCAGCACCAGTTTCCCTGAGTTCAAGGTACGGATCGTTGAACTCAGAAACATAAATCAATTCGTTTGGTTTAGGCAACGAATCAGGATAACGATGTGATCTAGGAGCGACACCTCGCGTCACCTGCACGTAGACAATTCCACTCTCCACATCGCTGGCTGAGATGGTTTCCTGAATTCTGGCAGCGATCGACTGACCATTCGCTGCAAGTCCCATCTTCTCGATGCTCTTTTCGAGTCGAGAAACATGTTCTTGAAAGAGGAATGGTTTACCGTTGTATATGCGAATGACTTCGTAGATCGCATCGCCGAAAAGGAAAGCACGATCCAAAACGGAAACTCGCACCTCCGAAAGTGGCATGATTGCCCCATTCCAGTTTGCCAACGGTTCTTTGACAAACATCTCGCGAATCTCGGAAGCAGAGTCTCGCTGCCCGCTCATCTTTCTGGACCGGTCTCGGGAACGTACTCGTGATTCCGTTTACGGATGACCGTGGCTGACTCAATGGTGTCGTCTTTCTGTAACTCCCGAGCAACATTAAGACCTTCAACAACGCGACCAAAAACAGTATGTACACTGGACGGTTGGACTTCTTTATCCAGAAAAGGAGTAGGTAGGTGTGTGATGAAGAATTGTGAACCACCTGTGTCCTTACCAGCATGTGCCATGCTTAAAGATCCACTAAAGTGGCGGCGAGCATCCTTGCGATATGCTTCGCAAGCGATGTTATATCCAGGTCCGCCCGAACCTGCTCGTGCGGGATCGGTTTTGCTAAGTGGGCAGCCACCTTGTGCCATGAAGTTCGGTAAAACTCGGTGGAATTTCAATCCGTTATAGAATTCTTTTTCTACGAGACTAATAAAGTTCGCTACGGTGTTCGGCGCTTCGTTCTCAAAGAGTTCTAAAACAATATCACCGCGGGAAGTCTTAAACTGCACCCGTGGAAGTTGCTCCTCCCCTTCGGCAGCGTCTTCTTTTTCGCGGATGGCTTTCTCTACCGTCCAGTAATCGATGTAACTCTTCGAAGAACCGAGGTATTGACCACCCAGGTTACTGAGTAATTGTCCATTCTTTTTAGCCAGACTCAAGATGCGATGTGCGTTTTCAAAATCATGCTCTGCAAAGTTCGCCACCCCAAGGAAATTGGCGGCATTGTCATTCTGTTTATCAGCTTTCAAGACTGCTTCAGCGACTGTCTTGGTGACGGGATAGTTGTTTCGTGAATACGAATACTCAATCACTTCATTGGCGATTACCAGGGTCTGTTCGTCATCCGAGTTTTCATTTAATTGGTCTAAAATCCGTACTTGGAATTCCGGAAAGATTTCCTGTTGCATCTTGGTCGCGAGCTTTGTGTATTCCTGAGCAATTCCCTCCCGCTCCGCAGGGGTCGACTTCTGAGCCTTGTCGAACATTGCCCGCAAATCAGTGAAGGCTTTTTCTCGAACCTCCACAAGTTCTTTCCAAGAAAGATCTTTGACGTCATCTTGCGCGAAGCAATTCCCAAAACAGGAAGTGATGAAAACCGTAAGCAGGAGCGCACTAGGACATTTTGGGAACATTATTACTCCATGAAGGAAATTCATTCGAACCTGAAATCAGCCATCAGAGTCTAAGCAACCAGACTTCAATACTAAAGGGGCAGCATAATTAAGAATTTTTGACAAACCAGGAAAAACATTCCAGAAAATCCGACCGAAAATCTTTGATCCACAACAATGCGAATTCCGTTTTTTAATGATAGAAGGTCATCAATCTTTTTTGATAGATGAACTTAAGTCAAATACCACCAACATGTTGCTCCAACACTCAATTGAAAGAAACTCAGGAGTTCATCACCCTCGGCAAGTTCCGTTCATTCACCCCGAATGACTACTGCCAAGAGTTTATAAAGGAGACATCACGATGAATATTCTCAAAACAAACACTCATCTCAAAAATTGGAAGACCGCCTCCATTGCCGGAGTTGGCATGTCGGCGATTGGACTCGTCTGCACAGCATTGATCATCGCTCAGCTTATGCCACCAATTCTAAATGGTCAGGCGCCTGATGTATCCATCTTGGAAATGGCAATCGAATCGACTGTTGCAATTCTCTTTTTAATGGGAGGCTTCGCTCTGATGGTCATCGGTGCCGATCCATTCGAAGAGATTTCATCGGAACTTCCAAGCGAAAAACAACGCGAAAATCGAGAATAACAGATCACGGACTTAGAAGTCTCGACATTATTTTCCACCACGAAAAGCACGAACTACACGAAAGAAAAGAATCAGGATGAAATTGCTCCATCCGTGAAATGAATCGCAAGATGGAGCATTTGACTCCTCTTCAAATCCTCTTGATAAAACAGACATATTCAGCGGTGCTAGCAGGTTTGTCTGTCTCGACATTCTTTTCGTGTCATTTGTGTGTTTCGTGGTTAGACAATAGCTTTAACACCATGAACTCTTACGATTGAGCGTTGCTGAAATCCTCAAGCGAGTTTCGATTTGCGAATCTCGTTGGTGGAAGCTTCCGATTGCGTTGCCTCTTCTGCCGACTCTTTCACACGCAGCAAAGTGTTCGTCCAGTATGCTTCGTACTTATTGATCCAGCGTTCGACGACATGACGAATTGGATTTGCATTCAGCGAATTGATTCTCTTTCGTCCCTCGCTGCGCGTGTTAATGAGAGCAGCTTCCCGGAGGACATCAATATGTTTCATCACTCCGAAGCGAGAGAGCTGCGGGAACTGCTCAACAATTTGAGTGGTCTGTTTTGGACCATCTCTAAGGAGGTCTAAAATCTCCCGACGGGTTGAGTCAGCGAGTGCTTTGAAAATATGATCCATCCCATCAGGCATCGTTCTCCTCCGGTTCGGAGAGTTTTTTGACATCGCTGATAAAACTTTCCCAACCAGGTTCGACCCTCATCCTGTGATCCGCTTCGATGAGCCCAAGTACCCGATGTCGCATGTAGAGTTCAACTCCTCCACTAATTTGAGTCAGTCGAAATTGAATATGTCCCGCTGCCGGGTAAGACATAAACATCGGACCTTGAATCTCAATAATCGTCGGCGGTTTAATCACTTGAACAAGTCCCCAAAGATGACCTTGCCCATTGCCCAGGTCACGAAACCAACGACCTCCCGGCCACTCTTCCAGAACCAGCGGCATCGGCTGATTGTCAGGAGTTGAACTCTCGGTTGTCATCCGCTTCAGTAACGCCTTATAGGCATCGCCAATGGCAGCGTGAATTTCGATTGTTTGCGTAACATCAAGGATGAGATCTTGTGAAGCGTTCATAATTCAATTCATTTCAAAAGTTGAAAGTTGATTATTCTTTTTTCTCTTTAGCCGGGAGTGACCGTGCATATTTCAGCCCCAGGTCGATCCAATACTTCAAGCCGTCTTCGTCAGCGATTCCATCCTCTAAAACACTGACGAAACCGCGCATGGGGCGCCCCGTGAAATCCATCTCGCTGGCATCTGGATGTTCAAGTGCAGATTCGTATCGCTGTTTTCCGACGCGGACCATCAGTTCACCAGCTTTCGAAACACCTGCGATCATGTTGCCGTTAACGAAGAAGCATGTTCCACCAAACATCCGTTTTTCGGTAATGCTTCGCCGTCGGGCAAGGAGTTTGCGAATTCGATCCAGCAGCACTTCAGCCACAACTCTCTCCTGGTTTTATGACTCGTTCTGTTCAACAATAAAACTCATATGCAATTCGGTATGACGTAAGTTGAACTTGTCCCAACCATCTCGACCGATGTTTCCGAAACCGGGATGAGGCACGCGAGACGCTTCATTTTTTTGCCGAGCAACTGCATTCTCCAACGCAGCCAATCCGTCCTCAACAGAAGTTTCATCAGGACGCATTGGACCATCGGGAGCAGGAAATCCAGGAGGGATTGCGTCTTCCAGAAACTTCTTTTTGAAAAGCAGGGTCATCATCCACCGCATTGGAGCGGCAACCTTCATGTCGATGCCGTCAATCGATCCATCAAGCGAACGAGCAAGGTGCATGTAAATTTGCCCTTGTGACCAGTTCCCTAATGTTCGAACTGGACTCCCAGCGAGCCTCTGCGCATCTGCGAGGAAATCATCAATGGATTCGTAACGAACCTGACGACGCCCCTCGACTTTTTTTGTTTTAATTTGCATTGAATTCTCCAGGTGTTGTCATTGAATCGTTGACGAGTACGGCAGCAATAAATATGTTACACTAAAGTAACGTAACTAATTCGTCACATTTATTCAACCGGAGTTTCAGAAAATGTCATTACCAATCAATCCAGTAGGATGGTTCGAAATCCCAGTGAATGACCTCTTGCGAGCAAAGGGCTTTTATGAGGCAGCGTTCGGAATCGAAATCCAGATAATGGACATGGGACCAAAGCAGATGGGATGGTTCCCCGCAGAAAAAGGGGGACCAAATGCAACAGGGTCGCTATCAGAATGCGAAGGGTATGTTCCATCGCACGAAGGAACCTTAATCTACTTCGGAGTCGAAAAGATCGATTCAACGCTAGAAGCTATTGCAAAAGCAGGTGGCAAAACACTCGCTGAAAGGTCAAGTATCGGTGAGTATGGCTTCATCGCAGAATTCGAAGACTCCGAAGGAAACCGAGTCGCACTACACGAAATGCCGTAAATCTGACATCGGATACAGGGTCGATGAATCATGTCTGCTAATTCACCGACCCTGATTGATTTCATTTCCGATTGTTTCTCAAAAGAATTCTTGAGTGGTTGGCTTAATAACCAGATCTGGGACATGTGCTCTTGGAGGAAGTTGTGCGACGGCGACAACCATCGCAGCGATGTCTGAAGGTTGAAGAATTTTCGCCCGATGTTCGGCACTCACGGGATTTGGCCGAGCGTCGAGGATTGGCGTCTCGACTTCTCCGGGATAAACATTGGTGACGCGGATTCCGTTTTCGCGTTCTTCCAGACCGACACAGGTTCCGAGGACTGTCATTGCAAATTTAGAAGCACTGTACGCGACGCCTCCCAGTAAGCTTGCCCGCAATCCGGCAATCGACGAGACCGAAATGATCAAGCCATCTTTCCGCTCACGCATCTGCGGGAGGACTGAGTACATCATGTTGTAGGCACCAGTCGCGTTGACTTGCATCAGCTTATCCCAGTCAGCAGGATCAAGAACATTCATCTGACGTTTGGCGATATTGATGCCTGCACAATGCACCAGGATATCAATCTGCCCCAATTCCTGAGTTGCCCAGTCTACAAGCTGGTTGACATCATCTCGATTCGCAACATCGCAGGCATGAAGTAAAATAGAATTGTCACCTGAGAAGGAATCGGCGACTTCCTTCAATTTCTCTTCTCGTCTGCCTGAAATCGCAACCTTCGCACCTGCCTCAGCGAATGCAGTCGCGCAACCAGCTCCGATGCCGGTCCCGCCTCCAGTAATCAAAACTGTTTTACCGCTTAGTGACATGACTTGTCCTTATTAATGATGTTGGCGAATTCGGTGAACTCGACGTGTATCGATATTGTCTTAAATAAATGTGTTGAACTCGAAGATCGTTTATAGCTATTTGCGGAAAAATTTGAACAGGAGGAAACAGAGAGAGCAGAGGATTTTGAGAGGTCAGCTTCCCAAGTCATTTTATTTTTAGCTCGTCGATCAAATATTTTCTCTGCTCTCTCCGCGCCCTCCTGTTCGTTTTCTAAGCATAAGTTGCGATAAGGTTACGCTCGTTCTCAGTTCAACTGCTCACGAACGAACCGGTGTTGGTTCCGCTCTGTCGATGATCATCGTACATTGCACGGCTTGCAGTATCGAGTCGATGCGACATGAATAAACTTTCAACAAAAGAAATCACACTCAACATTCAGGAAAATTGTGACTGCTCGTGAATTCTCGATTGAAATTATCCAGAAACTGACATCTGCTGGCTACACCGCTTACTGGGCAGGTGGTTGCGTGAGAGATCTGTTGCTCGGTAAGGAGCCAAATGATTTCGATGTCGCAACGAGTGCGCCCCCAGAGCAGGTTCGCGATCTATTCGGGAAAAGAAGGACTCTCGCTGTTGGTGAAAGCTTTGGTGTCATTATAGTCTTAGGACCGAAAACGGCTGGGCAAATTGAAGTCGCAACATTCCGTACCGAGGGAGAATACCTCGACGGACGACGTCCCGAGAGCGTCGACTTCTGCTCGCCGGAAGAAGACTCAAAACGTCGAGACTTCACAATCAACGGAATGTTCTACGACCCCATCGCTGAGCGAGTTCATGATTTTGTCGGGGGAGAGAAAGACCTCAATCGCAAACTGGTCCGCGCCATTGGAGTTCCGCAGGATCGCATGGAAGAAGACAAGCTGAGGCTCTTGCGAGCAGTCCGCTTCACCGCCCTGCTCTGCTTCGAACTCGAACCTGCGACAGCTGATGCAGTTAAGATAATGGCAAGCCAGATTGTCGTTGTGAGTGCCGAACGTATTTCTCAGGAATTAAGAAAAATGCTCGCACACCCACAGCGAGCAAGCGCAATGCGACTCTGTGAAGAACTCGATTTACTCGCTGCAATTCTTCCGGAAGTCGTTGATGCCACCATACAAGTCTCTTTGGAGAATTGGGAACAGTCGCTGCAAGTTCTTGACCGACTTGATGTCGCTTCATTCGAAATGGGAATGGCGGTCCTGTTGAGTGATGTTCGTCTCGATTCGGTACGTGAAATCTGTATTCGCCTGAAACTCTCCAATCAGGAAAAAGAGTCAATCATGTGGCTCGTACA
The DNA here is from genome assembly GCA_018659505.1 of Planctomicrobium sp. Lineage (GTDB taxonomy): Bacteria > Planctomycetota > Planctomycetia > Planctomycetales > Planctomycetaceae > Thalassoglobus. The sequence goes on along the minus strand of JABJMI010000039.1, from coordinate 1,728 downwards.
ACACCAAGGCTGCTTAGATCAATTCCCAGAGTGGACATTAGCCGAACAGAAAAAGCTGGTTGTGCAACCTCATTTCGAACAGTTGTTCGAGATCGAACAACTACGAGCAATAGTTCAAGAAAAGAGCGGGCAACCGTATCAATTCATTAAGAGCTTTCGTAGCGAGCGTACTGCTGAAGAATTATGCCCTCCCGAATTACTCAACGGTCGCACTCTGATCGAACTCGGACACCGCCCCGGACCAAAATTCCAAACCTGGCTCAAAGCAGTCCGAGAAGCTCAACTCAATGAGGAAATTTCGACTCAAGAAGAAGCGATTGCGTTGATTAAAAACCTGTAACTCATTCAAGCCGCGTTCAAGAATGAATAGCGTATTAATCTGTATAACTATGAGCCCGAAAAGTCCGTAACTCATTTCCGTGCAGTGTCATCAGCTTTGACGGAAATACGTGGACGCCATTGATTGGTAATTCGAGACCGTTTGAGAATTGATCTTGCTGTAATACTCTTCCACTATAGGCATCCAATGTGAAGAGTTGGTCTTGATCTGGGTAGAAGATTGATCTGCCTTTCAGCACTCCGATGTGAGGTTTTGAATTGGAATTTAATTGTTTGCGTTGCCAAACGATTTCCCCTGAATCAACGTCAATGGCGTAGATTCCCGGATCGTTCGCGATCAATAATCCGTCATTGACTCCTAGCAGAGATCGGGGTGGGTCTTGGAGGTATTGTTCCCAGTTGAGTTTGCCTGTGAACTTGTTGAATGCTGCGATACCGTTAACTGTAATACAAAGAATCGAGTCCTCTGAGATGGCAAGGTCTTGGCTGCCAATCACTCGCTGCTTCACAACCTCATCGATTGGTTGCACCGCGGAGACCCACTGCAACTGACCGTCAAACGCATCAATGCACGCGACAGAGACTCCATCGATCAGCCAGTAAAGACTGATGCCTTCGATATTGATTTCATCGTAGTACCCGTCGTCTTTCGCGGGGATTTTCAAACTGGCTGCGACCTCACTTAGCCAGATCTCTGAACCATCTTCGCTGTTTATGCAGGCAATTTGTAATTGATTCCCGGGAGCAGATGTTCTCATTGGAACATAAACATGCACTCCATTAACAACTGGTGTTCCGCTAAAAACTCTCATTTGAGCTTGATCATTTAATGAAAGGTCGCTTGGTGTTCGTGTCCATTTCAATCGCCCTTCTGCTTTAAGATCCAATGCAGAAATTCGGGACTGTTGCGATGGATCAACTGGTTTGTTGTCAAGGAATCCATCGACGCCTGATCTTCCATACCAGGTATGACCATTAAGCACACCTCCGCTGCAAACCATCGGAATGCTAGTGCTTGTCTCGCTGAATGCTGTCGTTTCAAAAATGTATCCCTGATCTTCGGGACCAATCGACCACGCCGGTTGACCAGTTTCGATGTTTAATGCGCGGACTCCGTTTACGTCCTGAAGGAGCAAGGTCTCGTGCCAGAGAAGTGGTTCAATCACTTGGCTGACTGTGCTGTTGCCATGAACGGGAACACTCCAATCCAGTGCAACAAAATCATAGCGTACAGACTCAAAGGGAAGCCGATCTTCTCGTTGTAAAAACGAATCGTGATCTGCAAATTCTAATGACTCGGCGAAGCGGCTTAAAATTTCGTAAATGACACCTTCTTGACCAGCGACCTTGCCGAGCGTCTTTGGATCGGTTTGCTTGAGTCGCTCCAAG
>JABJMI010000305.1 GCA_018659505.1 Planctomicrobium sp. | reverse complement strand
CATCACCTGATCAATTCGCAATCGTGGCAGTGTCCAGCGAATCCAGATTTGCACGAAAACCATTAAGCCAGCTTTAACAAGTATGACTTTCATGCCGAAGACACGTAATAGATAGAGCCCACCGACAGAAGAATCAGCCATTGAGGTTAAAGCATTGTCAATTGGAGGTATTCCAGTCCACCAGCCACCCAAGAAGAGAATCGCTGCCAAAGCACTGACAAAGAACATGCTGGCATATTCCGCAAGGAAGAAGAACGACCAACGCATCCCCGAGTATTCTGTATGGAATCCACCAACCAGTTCACTTTCAGCTTCCGCAAGATCGAACGGTGCTCGCTTGTTACTTGCCAGTGTCACTGTGAAGAAGACAAAGAAAGCGAAAAAGGTAAACGGTGAGTTGAAGATGATCCAGTTTTGAAGACCACCGTTCTGCATTTCAACGATGTCGCCCAAGTTCAGTGTTCCCGCAACAACAACAGGAATGACAGCAGTAATTCCGAGCGGAACTTCATAGCTGACCATCTGAGCAGCTTCCCGCATTCCACCGAACAGCGACCATTTCGATCCACTCGCATAACCTGCGAGAACAATCCCTAAGACTTCAATCGAAAGCACAGCCAGGGCAATAAACAACCCGGCATCCATGACGACTGCGACTAATCCCTGACTAAACGGCAAGAACATGAACGCAGCGAACGAAGAGACGACGACTATATATGGCGCGAGACGAAACAGCATCTTGTCTGCCGCATCGGGTGCGAGATCTTCTTTTTGAATCAGCTTGACGCCATCTGCCAGAGATTGCAGCCAGCCAAATCGACCACCAACACGGGTTGGTCCGAGGCGATCCTGAATACGACCGGCTACTTTTCGTTCTGCCCAGATAAAGACAAACGCGGGAAGTCCGAAGAAAAGACCAACTAAAGTTGTATGAATGAGAGCAGCCCAAACTCCAGAATGCACTTGATTAAAAGGCCATAAGTCGGCACTTTTAATCAAGTTTTCAACCGTCGTTGCCAGTATAAACGAGTGCATTCAATGGGGCCTGTGTCATAACATGCGGCTATCACTGGCGTTCTCTCGCCGTTGTGCGCATGGAATATTTGAGTCCATACCTAAGGTAAGAACAGAGTTATGACAGATGACCGAAGCGACTTCAAGCGAACTAACATTCGTTTCCGGGGTTGAGAAGGGAGTTTCCCACCGAACTCGCTTTGAATCGAGAATTATTTACCCAATCTGCACAGAACCCCAGACCGAATTGGCTGCCACTTCACCACTGGTGATGCAATCAGGAATGCCAACTCCTTCGTAGCCGTTTCCAGCGAGTCCAATCTTTGGGAATTGACTCGCCAGTTCTCGAATGGTTGCCAATCGTTCCAAATGGCCAACTGAGAATTGCGGCATCGCTCGGTTGTAACGTACTAATCGAGTGAACTCGGGCGTGCCACTCACTCCAAGGATGGCTTTCAACTCCGAGAGTGCCGTTTCAATGACTTGCTCATCCGATTTCTCAATCTCTTCAGGTTGCATCGCTCCTCCAATGAAAGTTCGCAAAATCGCTTTCCCTTCCGGGGCTCGCTGCGGGAATTTGCGACTGAGAAACGAAACTGCCAGAATCTTCCGGTTCTCAATGTGCGGAATCACCAGCCCGAAGGCATTCAACGGATGTTCAATGTTTGCAAGGCTATGACCACTCACCAAAATCGCACTACTGGCGTATTCAATCTGTTTCAATGTGTCGCTTAGTTCTTGAGAGATCGAACTAAGCAACTCCGCACTGCGATAAGTCGGCAATGCGAGGACCACAGCCGAGGCTTCAATGGTCTCTCCCCCCTCAAAGTCGAGTGAGTACCCATTCTCGTTATTTGAAAGCGAAGTGACTTTCGTATTCAAACGGACTTGTACCCGATCTTGAATCGCAGCCAGCAAAGTGTTCAACAGATCGCTCATTCCTGCTTCAGGAGTCGCGAAGAGTCCGTATCTTGCTCCGCTCGCTTGCTTCGACTGTTTCTCTTTCTTTGACTTCTTACGCAGCCCTTTGATCAGACTTCCATACTTTCGTTCCATCTCGACAAAACGTGGAAGGGTTGCTTTCAGGCTGAGAGATTCCGGATCGGATGTATAAATGCCACCGACCATTGGCTGCACGATACGGTCGAGCATCTCCTGCCCGAATCGTCTGCGAACAAAAGAGGCGAGGCTTTCGTCCTCTTCGTTTTGCTTGCGTGGAACAAAATACTCAGCAGCCATTCTCGCCTTGCCCAGTGGAGAAAGCAGCGGAGTCTTCAACATCGGCCAAACCTGACTTGGTGCCAGCAAGTTGAACCCAACCGGCGTCACCACCGTTTCCCCACGGTGAAGAATCAAAGACCGCTGGAATTCCTTATTAGGCGAGATGAGCCGGTCTTCCATACCGAGACGTTTCGCTAATTCGATTCCCCCGGGCTTGTTCGTAATGAAAGAATCAGCACCGGTCTCGATGGTGTAATCGCCAATCTGTTCAGTTCCAAAGACACCGCCAACACGCCCCGAAGCCTCCAGTAGAACAATCTCCACCGATTGGTTCGCAGTTTGCGACTTTTCCACCAAGCGATGCGCCGCTGCCAGTCCGGTAATTCCTCCCCCGATAACAACGATTCGCCTGGAAGGATCAACTGACATGATAGTAAATTCCGATTGTCCTTATGGGTTTCATTGTTGGAAAAGTAAGTTTCAAAGCAAACTACTTTCTGCACCAACTAAACGCAAAGACGCAAGGGCGCAAAGATGCAAAGTTTCTTTAACCACCCATGGTCTAAAGAAGCTCGACAGTCTTTTAACCACGAAAGAAATGAAACGGAACGGAAATTCAGTTTGTGAGATGAATCGCAATCATTTTCGTGTCATTCGTGTGCTTCGTGGTTAGACAATATTTTCAATATCGTGAACTCTTACAGTTTCCCAGCCCCTTTCACTTCTTTGCGGCTTGGCGCCTTTGCGTTTTTTTGAACTCCGGTTAGATCTCCTGCCCAAATCTCGAAGACAATGTTCAATCAGCAATTCTCGCCAGTCGTAACGGGTTTCACCACCGTCAATTCTCATTCGTGTTGACGGAGACTACTCAGTGAGCTACCTGAAGATTGAAGGGCGAAGTGCGCTCATTGCTAATCTGTTTTTCTATGCGAATGAACATGAAGTTGCCACGTAAGAAAACTGTCGCTCTGCTTTGCCTGTCACTCTTTCCGCTGCCAGCGTGGGCGCAGGGAGTGCTCCCCAATTCGAACACTGAATGGGTGAGTGTTGAAGAACAACTCACTGATTCGGGAGAGCTTGAGTTCCTTCAATACCAAGAAAACTTACATGGGAATGTTCCTCCGCACCCAGTTTATCCGCCGACTTACCAATCACAAATTCAAAAAGACGAGGCAGAGGGTTACGACACGCTGATGCCGAATGGCCTTAACTGGTCGAAACATGGCATCACCACCACAGTTCTGCCGGGTACTGATGGCGGAATGGGATTGACCAGCGTCGATTTGCGTACTCAGTTCTCATTGGAGTCATTTCCACTACTGTCAGTGACTCCACGTTTTCGCTTTAACTTTGTAGATGGTCCGACCTTCACTGATGTTCCCAGTCGACTGTACGACACTGCACTCGACTTCTCGCTCTTCTTGCCGATCAATCAGCAATGGAGCTTCTACGGAGGCGTCGCTCCCGGGATCTATTCCGACTTCGACAATATGTCATCGGATGCCTTCCGAATCACTGGTCGCGCCCTCTTCAACTACAAGCGCTCCGAGAACCTGCGGTTCTCGTTCGGGTTTATCTACCTTGATCGCGATGATATCGCTGCCTTACCGGCAGCTGGATTAGTTTGGACGCCCGAGAGTATGCCCGCACTCAAATTCGATATCATGTTCCCGAAGCCAAAAATCTCATACACCTACTCTGAAGATCAATCACATAAGAAATCGCTCTACCTCGCTGGCGAGTTCGGCGGAGGAACCTGGGCAATCGAACGTGCTTCTGGTCTCGACGACAATTTCACCTACAGCGACCTGCGACTACTTCTCGGAATCGAACAAATCCTCACCGATCAATACACCTGGTTCGCAGAAGCCGGTTACGTCTTCAACCGCAGTATTGAATACTCAACCGGTCCCGAAATGGATTTGGATGAGTCTGGATTGATTCGCGCTGGGCTGCGGTATTAACCCTCTACTGACCTGTTGACCATCTTGATCGATAACCAGGGCAAGAAGAAGCAAACAATTAGTATCAGCTTCCAGAGCCCCATTCCGCAATACATGATCAAGTCGAATTCATGTTTGGTGATTCCAAACATTGAGCTATGAATCTGCAGGATTGTGTCGCTGAGCCCGAGGATAGCGACAAACCAAACTAGCAAGATTGCAAAGCCAGCGATCCAACATCGCAACAGAACCTTCTGTAGCGTCTCAAAAAAATCTCTGTTTGAGCCCATTTCTCTCTCCTTAAATTGTTTACACATACTGTGAACGATAATGAGTCGCTGGGGGATCAGAAATTCGGTTTGGAATTTTGTTTTCATTGTTCAGCTTGCAATTGCTGAATAGTGCCTTCTGAGAGGACTCCTTGCCCCAAGTCCAATTCGTTAGTTGCAACGTCAAGCTGCCGTCTTAACTCTTCTCTCTGCCGTAGCAATTCAAGTGCTTCATCAATCACCTCAGATTCGGATTGATAATCTCCTGATTCTTGAAGGAATCTTATCAGTTCTTGTTGCTCGATTGAAAAGTTATGCATTGGTGTTACTCGCATTCGTGAATTGCCAATATCATAATAAAGTCAGAATCCAGCTGGTCAAAATGTATCCTCTAGTTGAAGTCACCAAAGTTCTTCAAGGCATCAAAAGGAACGTCCGTGATTGATTTAATAGAAGAACGAAAGCAGAATGAAGAAAAGAGGCAAGCAAGGTCTGAAAAATATCGAATCGAGTACATTAACCATGAATCGGGGATACGATCATTGTCTCTGATTTATTATGGCTTTGGCATAATACTGATAGCAAATGCTGCGATCAATTTGAAATTTGTGGAGTACATGGCGACTTGTTTGATAGGAGGAATTATTTCGCTTTTCGTGGGGACAGGTTTAGTGAAGATCGCGTCTTGGTCTCGAACAGCCGCTGCCACTATTGCCTTATACGGAATGACTGTAATGAATGTTTGGACTCTGATTTTTGGCTATGTACTGTACATACTATTCTGCGAGAAGGGCGGGTTTGTTTTTGATGAATCTTATCAACGCTCGATTAAAAACACGCCTGAAATACAATGGAAATACACCCTGCTGCCAATTGTGATGCTAGCTCTCGCAGTTCTTGTATTTGCAATTCAAATCAGTCAAATGCGAAGCTACTTTTAGAGATCGAGTATTATAATTTTAGAGCGCTAGCAAATGCTTCGTAAAAGTTCACAATAGGTTTCGATAGAAAACGGTATTGATTCAATGGCAAAGTTTGCAGTCATCCTTGCAGCAGCGGGGCGGAGTTCTCGGTTTGGGGATTCGCTGCGGAAGAAGCCTTTTGTGGACCTGAAAGGCAAAGCTGTCTGGCTCAGGTCAATTGAGCCATTTGCTGCTCACCCAGACGTTGAGCAGGTCATCATTGTGGTTTCGCCGGATGACTTGGAATGGTTCAAGGAAACGTTTCGAACTGAATTAACGTCTTTCGATGTGCAGGTTGTCGCAGGTGGAGCGGAGCGGGCGGACTCGGTGCAGAATGCACTTATGGTTATCAAGCCAGAGATCGATTTTGTCGCTGTCCATGATGCAGCGAGACCTCTCATTACTAAAGACTGGGTCGACAAGGTCTTCAAGGCTGCCGAACAAACTGGCGCAGCGATCCCGGCGTCACCGATTCGAGGAACAATTAAACGTGTCGTTAATGATTCAATAACCGAGACCGTTCCTCGTGAAGGACTCTGGGAGGCTCAGACACCGCAGGTCTTTCGGAAAGAGTTATTGATCGAAGCTTATGCCAAGCGAGACGGTTTTATTGCCACCGATGAAGCACAACTCGTCGAACGCTTAGGAAGTGCTGTTTCAGTCGTAGAATGTTCAGCAATGAACATGAAGATTACGACGCAAGACGATTTGCGAATCGCTGAAGCGTTGCTCGATCTATTGACAAAAAATTAGCCGGACACTTTAAGTGTCCGGCATAACGCTTTGCACGTTTCTTAGATTTGTATTATGTCGATGGATCAACAGCTTCAACTTCCGCAGCGGCGTGTGACTCTACTGTTGCTCCCGGCTTCGCTGGAGCGGGTCCATGAGCAGAGTACTTCTGAAT
>JABJMI010000040.1 GCA_018659505.1 Planctomicrobium sp. | reverse complement strand
ACAAGGTCAGCAAAGCGAGAAGCCCTGGTTGCTTTTCCTAGGACATTCATCCCCACACTTTCCTGTACAGGCTCCAGCAGAAAGAGATGATAAGTACATGGAGACGTACATGCGTGGTTGGGATGTACTCCGTGAAGAACGATATGCACGGATGCAAAGTCTCGGACTCGTTGATGGCAGCCACTGGAAGCTTCCACCACGATCTCTTGTTCCTGTTGATCGTGATGATATTGCCAATGGTTTTCCTGGTGTCTCAAACCCTGCCTGGGATTCACTCGATGCGGATCGACAGTTGGACCTGGCAAGGAGAATGTCCATCTTCGCAGCCATGGTCGAAGGAGTTGATACCGGCGTCGGGAACATCGTGAAACACCTCGAACAAACAAACGATCTCGAGAATACTCTCATTCTATTCCTCAGTGATAACGGAGCCTGCTACGAGTGGGGACCGTTTGGGTTTGATGGAAAATCCCGCAAAGGGGAAACGACCCTGCACACGGGTGACGAACTGCGAAATATCGGCGGTCGTGGAACACATCAATCTTACGGAAGTGCCTGGGCGAATCTCGGAAATACTCCATTGAGATTGTATAAGCATTTCACTCACGAAGGCGGCATCAGTACACCATTCATTGCTCATTGGCCAAACGGAATCAAGAAGCGAGAAAACTGGGTTCGCGAGCCGGCACATGTCATGGACATCATGCCAACATTACTGGAAGTCACGGGGACAAAATATCCTGAGAAGCATCAAGATAAGGATATCACACCAACTGAAGGTGTCAGTTTATTGTCAGCGATGCGTGGAGAGCAACTCGCTGAAAGAGTGATCGGTTTCGATCATCAAGCGGCTCATGCACTCCGCGCCGGGGACTGGAAAGCAGTCTACGCGAAGCGAATGCCACATGAATTGAAGTGGGAACTCTACAATCTCGCTGCGGATCGATGTGAGATGAACAACTTAGCTGAGAAGCATCCCGAACGATTGAACTCAATGATTGAGCAGTGGGAAGAATGGGCAAAGCATGTGAACGTCATCTGGGAAGACGAGACGAGTAAGGCAGTAGAGTTGGATTCACCTAAAATTGCTTACAAATGCTTGACCATTGAAGCAATTATCGAGGGCAATTCCCCCAGCGGAGTCGTCATCGCACAGGGGGGAAATCAACATGGCTACTCCCTGCATTTTATTGACGGACTCCCAACATTTGATGTGCGAGTCAAAGGGAAAGTCACGCGTCTTCAAGCTCTGCAGAAGATCAATGGAGTAGTAAAGATTGTCGCAACTTTAAAGCCGAACAAAATGACGATAACGATCAATGACGAACCACGAATCTCTATCGAATCACCAGGCTTGATTCCCGTTCAACCTCAAGATGGTCTCAGCATTGGATCCGACGATAGGACAGCCGCCGGAGATTATCTGGCACCGAATCAATTCAATGGCAAGATTCAGCATCATGATGTGATTGTCATTTCGGAAAAACACAAGAGAGCTGACGGGAATCAATAAATCAATCAAGATTCTAGGTATTTGTAGTACGATTGAGATTCGACAGCTTCATTCGACATGTGTTGACTCATCAACGGAAACAATTGCCAGTAAGGAGCTACCAAGTGGGAACTGAATATGGAACTTGCGTAGTAGGTTCTCGAACTGAGTCAGACTTTTGAAGACATCGTTCAATGGCCAACGTGGTACTTTCACTGAATACTCTGTCTGTTCTCTGGCAAGAATTTTTCGCAGGTACATCAACGGTAGTGACCAGGTGAAGAAGTATTCAAGCCGGTGAACTTTGAATCCAATGCTGGTAAGTAGTGTTTCCAGATTCGCTGCGCTGTATCTGCGGAAATGATGATTGACTTCATCATGCGCGCTCCACAACGACATGAGCGCGGGGACAGTAATAATGACCCGGCCATTCGGAGATAGAATTTTCCTTAGAGCAAGCAATGCTTCTTCGTCAAATTCGATATGTTCTAACACATCGAGCATCAGAACCAGATCTAACTTCTCCCCAGGGGAATATGTCGAATCGAATAATCTTTGATCGACACGATCTTTCCATTTCGGAATCGCATGGGCAAGATGTTCGTCTGGCTCGATTCCGTAGACTTCTCCATATTTTGAAAAGTCATCAAACGCAACGCCTCCACCGCAACCGATGTCGAGGATGCGCCAATCTTTGTCTTTTTGACCTTTCTTCCGTAGTTTACGGATAGTCCTCATCACAAGTTCATGACGGGATTGCCACCACCAGTGATTTTCCCAGAGGTGAATATATTCTTCACTATAGTCCGCTTGCACGCTCTTTTTCTCCAATGAAATCAAAGCGTTTCGCTGACTCCGGTTTAGGTACAATACCATCCGGTGAGGGCGTCAATCCCGTGACTTCAGAGACGATCCAAGTAGGACGTCCTTTGATTTCATCAAAGATTCTGGCGATATACTCTCCAACAATCCCGAGCATGAGCATCTGAATGCCGGAAAGAAACATTGCTATTGAAACAAGTGATGTCCAACCCATTGTCTGAGAAGGGTGCATTCCAAAGATGGTGACATCTGTCGCTCGCCAGACAACCAATGCTCCAATTAACATCGCAGCGAAGAAACAAAAAACGATGCCCAGAAAACTTGCGATTCGTAGCGGAAGTGCGCTGAATCCAAGAATCCCATCGAACGCCAAGGCGAAGAGTTTCGAGAGAGTATACTTCGATTCCCCTCCGTCACGTTCATCACGGTCGTATTCAATTCCCGTTTGGCGAAAGCCTGCCCAGGTTCTCAGTCCACGCACGAAACGTGTTCTCTCTGGGAGTGAGTTCACAACGTCAACGACTTTCCGATCCATCACGCAGAAGTCACCGGCATCGAGTGGAATCTCGATACTGGCACATTTTTGTAAGAGCAGGTAGAACGATTTATAAGCGATGCGTTTGAAGATGTTCTCTTTACGAGAAGCTCGAACCGCATAAACGACTTCGTAACCGTCTTCCCATTTCGCAAACATCTGCTGCAACATCTCTGGCGGGTCTTGTAGATCACCGTCAATGATGCCGACCACTTCTCCCGTCGCAAATGCCATCCCGGCTGAGACCGCTGCCTGATGACCAAAGTTGCGAGAGAATGAGATTTTCTTCCAATGCGGATCTTTTGTATGAATGTCGTCGAGCAACTCTGAAGTCAGGTCTGTCGATCCGTCGTCGACACAGATAATTTCGTAATCTCCATCCCAATTCTTTGCAGCGCTGGAGACTCGCTGATAGAGGCGGGGAAGAGTTTCCTGTTCGTTAAAGACAGGGATCACTAACGAATGTTTCATCGAACTTCTCCCATGACGGAAACCTCGAATTGTTTGTTATCGGGCTGATCGGAATCAGCATCAGTGAGATTCAGTTTCGCCAGTTGTTCGGTTCGTTCTTTCCAGACTTCATGAGGCATTTTACCTCGCCAAAGGCTAAGTGCGCGACCAGCGTGAGTTAAGAAGGTGTAAAACCTTTTCACCTGAGAATCTGAAAGTGCTTGAATTTCTGAGTACGTCCATTGTACGGCTTTAGAAAGTGTTTCATCCGGTGGAAGAAGTTCTTTAGGAGCGAATGCCCACCATTCCAAAGCGTGTCCAGTCGCGAGGATTCGATCTGCAACATCTCCGAGTGGACTGCCCTTGTCTTCGCTTGGTGGACCATCTCGTTCATCTCCCGGCCACTTCGAATCCCAGAATCCTTCAGCACTTTGAGTCTTCACAAGACGATTCGTGACATCCTTGAGGTAGCTCATGACATCAGTACGTTTCTCTGCAGAAAGAATTTGATGATTATCGTCTGCGTTTAACATCGAGACCAATGCGAACAAACGATGATTTCCGAAGCAAACGCCATCTGCGAGTCGTTGACGCATGAGCCGATCTGCAAGGTGATCCCAGGTGATTCGCTGCCCGCTGGTCGCTTTCCAATTTTGGATTTCCGGCAGGTAATGCAAGAAAATAATCGTTGACCATTCATACTCATCTTGATTGAGACTGAACTCTCGCAGCGAATATTCAAGTGCTGCTCTCAACTCAATTTCTCCTTTGGGAGTCATGACCGGAAAATCTAATGGAGTTCCAACTTCTGCGAGACTGGCGAGACTATGATCTGTGTGACTGGCAGATGCGGCTCCATCTTTGGTCCTCATTTCGAGGAGCTTCGAGTCCCCACGAAAATCTGGAATCAGAAACGGATTCGCATCGGTTCCCCATGAATCCTGAAAGACGCGATGGTCCAACAGCAGGTCACGCATCTCAACACCAGACAGGCATTGCTCATCAGTGAATTGTGCTTCCACTCCCCAGAAGCGGAGAGCGTGATCAACAAAGTTAATTTTCGGATTTCGTCCCCGCAAACGCGGTTTTAATTTTTCAAGTGTTGCTACCAATTGAGCGTCGGATAGTAAATCAGGTCGATCGTAACGCGGTCTCATCTGTACAGGTTCGTTCAAAGGCGTTGGCAAAGCGGTCTCTGCAAAACGTGCCTGATAACGAACCGTCCCATAGCCGAAAATGGTTCCGACAAAGATGATCTGTAACAGATAGAACGAGATGCTGGCGAATCGATTCATGATGGGGTAGCCAGTGAATTGAGTGAAGGTTCGTTATTGCTTTTGAAGATTCTTATTTCCGGGCACTTAATGGGCAGCGACTTTGGTCGTTGCGGATGATGTTGTTCTTTCGAAAATGACACTGATGTCGTCGCTGAAAGTTGCTTTCCAGTCTTT
>JABJMI010000214.1 GCA_018659505.1 Planctomicrobium sp. | reverse complement strand
GCGCGAGAGACCATCTCCGTGTTCACCACTAATAGTGCCATTGAACTGCTTGACAACTTCGTACAAGTCCCTCGCGAGATCTTCAAGTTTCTTACCGTTCTCTGGACTTGGGATTGCCATAAACGGTCGAAAGTGGACTTGCCCTGAAGCGGCATGTGCATAAAGCGAAGCAGTTACCCAGTATTTCTGAAAGACTTTTTGTGTCTTCACCAGGAATTCATGTAAACATTCAGGCGGAACAGCGATATCTTCCACGAAAGGAAGCGGTCGAGTTTCGCCTCTGAGTTTGATCAGTAATGGAACAACTCGATACGGCAGCGACCATAAGAAATCCATCTCTTGATTGTCGTAAGTCTCTTTACACAGCAATGCAGTTGGATCAGCGTTTTGGGCGACGTGGATTATATTCTGCAAGCGGTCGCTAACTTGTCGGTCTGCATAGCCGGTCTGTTCGATCAGGACGACAGCCTCAGCCTGTGCAGGAATCAATTTAGCAAATCGCTCGTCGGCTTCTCGTGCCAAAGAGATCAAGCGTCGATCCAACAAATCACAGGCGCTCGGCTGAAGACCCGTCATGACTTCAATCGCAGCGATTGCATCTTGTAATTTCCCAAAGGCGAGGAGAGCAACTCCCCGTTGTGATGGGAGTGGAGCAGTATGCAGGGTTGCTTCAGTGAACAGTCCTAAGGTTCCTTCAGAGCCGACCAACATCCGAGGAAGATTGAGGCTCTTCCCCTCTAGAACTCCACGAAATTGATAACCGGAAGAATTACGAATGAGTGCCGGTTGGCGGTCGCGAATAAGTTGTTGATTCTTATCTAACAACAAGGCTAATTTATGAACGAGGTCATTCTCTCGTGAAGGTTTAGGAATCGCGAGAGCGTCCTCAACGGTATTCGCTTCAAACCGAAAGCCATCTGCGAGGACAGTTTCGACGCTTTTTACATAATCCCGTGTTGAACCCACTCGAACAGCATGCGAACCGGCAGCGTCGACTGCCATCATCCCACCGATTGTTGTGACCGCAGTGTTCGATGGATCAGGTGGTAAGTAGCGGTCGAATTGACGTAGATGACGATTCAGTTGGTCCCGAACAACTCCGGGTTGAACGCGAACATGTTGGCTGTCAACATTCAAGATTTTGTTCATGTGTCGAGAGAAATCGACAACAATCCCTCGCCCCAGGCAACCACCTGCTACGCCCGAACCTGATCCACGCGCAATAAGTGGAATATCATTTTCGTAGGCATACTGAGCCAATTTGACCACATCTTCAGTATGCTTGGGACAGGCAACTCCCAATGGGAGGATTTGATAGATGCTGCCATCAGATGAATAAATTTCGCGCGTAACGGTATCGACGCGAAGTTCGCCGTCGAACTCGCCTTGCAAGTCTTCCAGAATTCTAAGTTGCTGCTCGTCCAAAGATGGCTCGAAATGATTTCTGAATGAGACCGAAGATCTCTCAGTGAATACTTGATTTATGATTCAATTACGGAAATGAGAAAAGAATAGTTTGTATCTTTACGCGGTTGCTTCGGAGTGTTGTTCGGCGTCCTTCCGTTTGATTTCTTCCTGACGATACTTTTCGCCGAGTTCATGATCAAAGCCACCATGCTGCGAAACATCCACCGAATGGTGCTTTGTACGACAGCGATAACAGACCAGGACATCGGGCATCACGATGTACAAAATCATGTCCAATAATGCGAAGCCCATCAGGATGCTGAGAGCCAGGATCGGTTTGTAATACAACCAGGCGATACTACTTGAAATGGCTCCCAGGGCGACAAAGAAAAGTCCCAGCCATTGTGGGAAATTCTTCTGTCTCCACAGGTCCGAATTCCCACAGCGCAGGCACTCATTGAGTTGATGTTCCTCAGAACCTTCGCCTTCAGGAAATGATCGCTCCCAGTCACACGATGTACACCTCAATTCTTTCACATTTGAGAGTTCACTCGTTTGCGTGGTGCAATCACATTTTGGGCAGTGGAATGTCAAGTACATAGTTCTATAAGGGTATGAGTGTCAGCCAGACAGGGAAAGCCGCACAGCGACATGAAGTCCAGAATTGAGCGACTGAAATCGTCAAAGCTCGCCTAATCGATCAAGTTGCTTGCCATTTCACCCATGAAAACCAATGTGGTCGCGGCATAGAGCAGTCCGGTGGCAGATTGAGTGTTGCGGTACTTCAAGATCTGGATTGTTAGTATTGCCATAATAAACGGACCAATCAGCCCCGCCCAGCGTAGAGTCAGCAAGCTCCAAT
>JABJMI010000932.1 GCA_018659505.1 Planctomicrobium sp. | reverse complement strand
CAATGAATGCGGTAAGAGTTCCAACCGAAACGACTGTGAGAGAAGTCCCTGAACTGCCTTCCTCAAGAAGGTCTTTGGCAGTGAGAATTGTTGCGCCGAGGAGTGCAGGAATCGCAATAAAGAAACTAAGGTTGGCAGCGGCAGGTCGCTTGACTCCCATCAGAAGTGCTCCGACGATGGTACTCCCCGAACGAGAGATTCCCGGCATGGGAGCTATCGCTTGAAACAAGCCGATGACAAGTGCATCTTTTAGACGAATCTCCTTGAGTTCCCGACTTCCGTGATCGATCTTGGGTGTCAGAATGAGCAGACCCGCCGTGACTAAGAGTCCGAAACCAGCATAGATTGCGTCACTTGAAGCTGCCTCGAATTGCGACTTCAGAAGCAGACCTGTTACCACGACGGGAATCGTGGCCACGATGATCGCTGTCATCAGTTTCAGATCGAACAGCACCGGAATTAGATCACGACGGTAGACTACAAGTATCGAAAGTAAAGTTCCGAAATGTAAGGCGACATTTAGTTCCAGGTTTTCAAGATTGCCGCCTAAAACAGTTTCAAGGATGACCAAATGACCAGAAGAACTGACAGGCAGGAACTCAGTAATACCTTGCACGATTCCAAGAAAAATGACCTCCCATAGTTCCATTTTTAATAGCTCGGAAATTGATCTCTGAAAATAAAAAGTTTACCGACCTCGTTAAAGAATCGGTAAACTATTTTAGTTCTCAATCTGAATGAAAAACAGTCGAAACAATCTGCTCTTACTCGTCTTTCTCATCCAGTCGATCAGGATCGTCATCGTCTGTTTCGTTCATCCCTTTTTTGAATGAATTTACAGACATGCCGAGGCTTTTCATTGCTGAAGGCAGGCGACTTCCAAAGAGCAGGAGTACAATGAGAGCTAGAATAACCAGTTCCGGAGTACCGAGTCCAAACATCGAAGTGCCTTATCTTTATGAATGATCCGTCCAAAGTTGGACTGGAGAATTACTTGTTTATATCGTGACGATTGACCGCTATGTACCTTGCCAAAGCAGGAAGCGTGTCGTTTGCTCTTGGATCATACTCTCAAAACGGGCGTCTTCCCATACAAACTTAAGAGGATAATCCTCAGGTGGAGTTTCACCAAGGAGTTCCAGAACAGATCGCCAGATCAAAATTGCTTTAATCCCTTCTTCGATCGTTTCTGATTCGTCTATCAACATGACGTTATCACCATCTTCAGTTTCATACTGTTTGACGACTGATTCGAGCAATTTCAACCCTTCTTCCAAGTATCTTTTCGCTTCGTCAAAGTCTGCGACAACACGGTATTGTCGACGTCCTTCAATCAGGTGATAGCGGGCACGTGCCATGTCGTCACGGCGTTCGATTTCACAATGTCGTTTCCAGAATGGGTAACCAGTCGTTTTTAGATACCGCGCCTGCCACGCTTGTTTCTGTGCGAGCGTCATACCGTCTTCTTCAGCGAGTTGCTCAAGAACACTGTCGTCTTGTTCAAGAATAATAGTGCCACCTCCGCTTGAATCAATTCGCTTGCGGCCATAGACATCGGTCCAATCTTGATAGGCGGTTGACCAGTTCTTACGACTTTGAGCCGCCCATTCCTGTAAGATTTCTTCTCTGCGAGCCAGTTCTGATTCCTTATCGAGATTCATTGCCTGAAGATTATCGAGACTTTCCTCGACACCATCTTGTTGATGCCATTTCGCATAATCCATCAATGCGCGTGAGGGATAAGCAACAAAGAGTGCTTCGTCCATTCGGTGCTGTTCGACGTTCGGATCTTCGAGAGTTAGGTTCGCTTTAAGATACCAGTCGCGCGCAACGAGATAATTATCCTTGCCCTCTTCATTAATTTCTTCATCAGGTCCCCCATCCCACAATTCGACGTTAGGATCAGAGACGAAGTATTTACGAAAGAGTTCTTTCTCGTCAGCGACACCGATTTTTGTTCCGAAAAATTGTCCTGCTCCGAACTGCAGTTCTGGGATCTTCTTATTTCGTTCTGTCCCTCGGATCAGAAATTTGGCTCCTCTTTTTACCCAGTGATAGCGATCTTTGACGTCATCACATTCTGCCGAGCAATTGTATGCTAGATTCCAGGCCTGATACTCCCAAACTGCTTTAAAGTGTGGCTGTAGCAGGATGATGGACTCAACGGAGTCTTCCAGCTGTGCAAAGTTCTTTGTCGACTTGTAATGATCTGCTTTCTGCCACAACCAGCTGGCTGCGACTCCACGCATTCCAAGAAGCACCAAATTCATCGTGGCACTGGTTGGGTCAACATCACCGAGGCTCGATTCCCCTAATTCGTAGGAAGACCGAAGTCCCGCCAGGGTTCCACCTGAACCTTGTACACTCGTCGCTGGGCGACCAAACGTGATGACAGGAATAAACGCCAAGACTGCAATTGCAGCATAAAGCATCTTTCGTTGTTTAACTGTGAGATTGTTCATTTGCTCTCAAGCTCCCGTAGCTGAAGACTGAAATAACCAAGAATAATTAAAGGAATAATAAATCCGATTGTCGTTAAAATGCTCGGTAACAAGGCTCCGGTCCAAGGGACGTCAAACCCGTTTGCAGTATATTTGTTCATATTGAAATAGGTGAAATCTGGAATGATCGCTCTCACCAAAAAAATGACATTGAATACAGTCGCATCCAGAGTCCCAATGATTACTTTACCAATCCCCAGGTTATCGGGAAGAGGGGTTGTTTGATTCATGCCGGTGACGATGCGGTAAACAGATTCTAAAACACCTCCACCGAGAACTCTTCCGGAAGCTTGTATCTGTCTAATCGATTCATTGATGTATTGATAAATGATATTCCCCAGAATGATCATCGAACCAGTTAACAAAGTCGAAACTGGACCTTTGAGGAAGCAACTCGAGACTGTCCCGATAGAAACAATCAGAACCAACATTAATGCAAGACCAACATTCGCTTTCGCGTAAGACGCTAAGAATGTCTTGTCCTTCATGCGAATGAACAAGTCTCCTTCGGCACAACCGATGTACTGCTGATCATCGACGCAGGCGACTTCAATGGTCAATG
Source organism: Planctomicrobium sp. (assembly GCA_018659505.1). Lineage (GTDB taxonomy): Bacteria > Planctomycetota > Planctomycetia > Planctomycetales > Planctomycetaceae > Thalassoglobus. The sequence goes on along the minus strand of JABJMI010000932.1, from coordinate 42 downwards.
AATTCCCATCGAAAATTTCATCGAATAGACCGGCTTCAGACT
>JABJMI010000191.1 GCA_018659505.1 Planctomicrobium sp. | reverse complement strand
GATCCTGCAGAACGAACAACAAAAACATGATGAGGAACGGATGCAGGCACTCGAACGCCTCAAACAAGCCCTGCCGCTTAAACAAGATCAGCAGGCAATTCAAAAGTTGACACAACGGCAGCGAAACCTCGCAGACCGGCTTTCATCCCTTCAAAATTACGAAGGACATAACGACCCTGCCAAGAAGGCTCGCTTGCGAGAACTCGAAGAAGAACAACGAGATCTGAGAAACCAACTCACGGACTTGACCGATAAAATTGAAGAGGATGCAGCGAAGCTGGGCGACGATGAAGAAATGAACAAGCTCCGAGATATGGCACTCGATTTCGCAAAAGCGTTACGAGAAAGTGGAGCGTCCGAATCAATGATTGATGCGGAAGAAGGGATGGGGCAATTCTCTGGTTCCAAAGGACACTCCGCTGCTGAAAAGGCAGCAGAGGCACTTGAGAAGCTGGCAGGTCAAGGGCAGCAAATGGGAGATCAAGCGGGGGATTCACTCTCCGGTGAGAATCCTGGACTCGAAGAAAGTTTGCGGAAATCAATGAACCAACTCGCTCCCGGTTCTCCTAACAAACCTGGTCAAGGTCAAGGCACTGGTAGCGGAGAAGGCGAGAGTTCGCAAATGGACTCAATGAAAAATGTTGGCATGTACGGAGGGAATCCTCTGATGGAACCGGCCGAGTCAAAGTTCGGTTCTTCCGATCAGAATTCACAAACGGCGACCTCCCCTGGTATCATGTCCGATGAAGCTGGTGCCGATGGAGGAGGGTTTAAAGCGTCTCAATCTAATCCAGCCTACGGCGGAGCAGAATGGGGAGTCCCATTAAAATACCAAAGACAATCAGGTCGGTATTTGCAGAAACTCGCAGAGGAATTGGAAGAATAAGAGATGGGCAAGGGACGAGTGTCTAGGGGCTAGGGTGGAATAAGTTAACTTTTATTTAGCCCCCGGTGATCCACCGGGGGAATTCGAAGCAACGATCAAATAACCACAAACCGACTGGAGACGATTCAAATGAAGATCAATCATCGCTTGCCGGGTTTAATATTTTTGCTTTGCAGTTTGTTGATCACTCTTCCAGCCAATGCTGAAGAGCCTGCTGGCAAACAGAAAAGTGCAGCTGTTGCTCTCCCAGGGAAGGATGCCCCCAGTGTACCTGATCCGATGCAGACTGGAGGAGAAGCTTCCAGCACTGTGCAAGTTGCGAATCTCATTTACGCTGGTGTCAAAAGCAGCCAGTGTTTCTCGGACCACTTTCTTTCTACCGCTGAGCACGCATCAACAATTTCAACCAGTCGTCGCTTTCATGCAGTTAAACTTTCTTCAGACGAAATCTTTAACTTCCCGCTCGTCATCATGACCGGCGAAGGCAGCTTTACGATGACGGATGCTGAGAGAGAAAATCTCCGGCAATACCTGAAGCGAGGCGGGTTCTTGTTGGCTTCTGCTGGATGCTCTTCAAAAGAATGGAACCGTGCCTTCCGTCGTGAGTTGTCAACACTCTTTACGGATATCCCAATGGAACCAATCGGAATGGACCACGTCGTCTTTAATACGGTCTACGAGATCGATCAACTTAAAGCGAAACATGGTACTCCCAAGCCGCTGGAGGGAATTACGCTCGAAGGACGCCTGGCAGCGATCTATTCAGAAGACGGACTCAACGACACTTCACATGCACAAGGCTGTTGCTGCTGTGGTGGGAACGAAATCACTAACGCGATTCAAATCAACGTGAACATCTTAGCATATGCTCTACTCTTTTAGAGCATTTCTAACACTCCGTTCCGATGCAAACCTCCCAGTTTGACAGAGTGTGGTGTCTCAAAGTCGTCGTCTCGATGCCATATTGACCAATTTTACTAAATTGGGATATACAGCAGATTCTGCTCTATAAGCTATAGATCGAACTTATCAACAACAGCATTTATAGGCTGAGCAGTACGATACAAACGGATTTGGAATCTGAAGACATGACGTCTCGTCGACTCACAATTGTGCAAATGGTCCCCGAAATGCAAAGCGGGGGAGTCGAAAAAGGTACGGTCGAACTCTCTGCAGAACTCGTCAACCAAGGGCATCGATCCATCATTATTTCCAATGGTGGTCGATTAGTCGAGAAGATCATTGCAGATGGCGGGGAACATATTCAATGGAATGTGCGTGCCAAATCCCCCCTGACTTTACGCTGGATTTTCCCGCTTCGCAAATTCCTCGCTGAGAATCAAGTCGACATCTTACACGCCCGTTCAAGAATTCCCGCTTGGATAGCCTATTTTGCCTGGAAAGGGATGCCCGCTGCAACTCGTCCTCACTTTGTGACGACAGCACATGGTCTCTATAGCGTGAATCGATATAGCGAAGTCATGACTCGCGGCGAGAAGGTCATCGCCATCTCGGAAACAGTCAAAAGTTATTTACAAAAAAGTTATTCAAGGCTAGACACCGACTTAATTCAGGTCATTCCCCGGGGAGTCGATCCGCTCGATTTTCCGCGCGGGTTTCAACCTTCACAGGCATGGCAAGAGTCTTGGTTTCAAGAGTTCCCGCAGCTACTAGGGAATCCGGTACTTTCGTTGATCGGAAGATTGACTCGACTCAAAGGGCATCAAGATTTCATTGAAATGATCGACTTGCTTCGTAAAGATCTTCCAGATATCCGGGGTCTGATTGTGGGAGGCAAAGACCCCCGCAGATCACAATACGCTGAGGAACTGAAGAGAGTCGTTCACGAGCGAAATCTGCAAGATAACATTGTCTTCGCGGGTCATCGTTCTGATATCAAAGAGATTTACTCGATTTCAAATATCGTAATGGGGCTGACATCGAATCCTCCGGAAGCATTCGGAAGAACGACTGTCGAAGCGTTGACCATGGGCATTCCCGTCGTCGGATATAACCACGGCGGTACGGGTGAAATCTTACAAAAAGTCTTTCCTCAAGGTTTAATTCCTGTGGGGGATGTTTCGTTCGCTGTCGAGCAAATTAAACAATTGCTGGCAAATCACACATTTGTCCCGACTGAACATCCTTATTTGAAATCAAAAATGCTGGCGGACACTCTCTCAGTCTATGAAGAACTTGCAGCCTGAAATTGAGAGTATTGAGACAAGCTTAGAATACAAACTGAATAGAGTCCGGGAACCACGGATGGAGACGCCCGAAAATGAATTGGAATCAAGAACAACAAGCCGACCGAATCACTAAAGCAGCCCATGCTTTGGAGAAGCAAACTCGTTTTGAGCAAGCTGGTGGTGACCCGACCATCAATTTTTTCGGAGCGTTTCTCGTAGGACATGTCCTGATTTGGACATTCTTGGCAGCGATGACTCAACCGAATCTCCCATCTGAAACTCTCAGCTTGTTAACTGCTGGTCAGTCTCCAGCATGGGGATACTTCGATCAGCCACCACTCGCTGTCTGGTTGATGTCCTTTATCTCAGCCATTTTTGCACCAGCGGCATGGCCCGCTTATTTCCTTGCTCAAGTCTGCATTGCGACGTGCATGTGGGCAGCCTGGAAAATCGGCAAAGATTTTCTCCAACCATGGACAGCGATTTGTGGCGCTGTCGTGCTTGAAGGCTGTTATTTCTTCACGATTGGATCGACCGCATTCACTAGCGCACACCTCGCTGGCTGTTTTTGGGCGTTGGCAATTTTGGCACTTTATCACGGATTTCAGCTTGAACAACGACGGTACTGGGTCATCGTCGGAGTCTGTTTTGGCTTGGGAATGCTCAGCCATTACAGCACAGCACTGCTCTTTGTATCGATGCTGGCATTCTCATTTCTCAATCGACAAGCCCGCAGTTGCTGGGACACATCCTGGCCATTTCTGGCGGGATCCATTGCTGCCGCAATAATGTTGCCACATTTCTGGTGGGCATGGTCACACGATTTCACGACGTTCTCAACCTCGATGCAAGGGATCTGGTCGGTCTCAAGCCACGGTGAGGAATCCTTGAAATTTGTTGTCTCGCAATTGTTTGCAGTCGTTCCTGTTTTGCTGCTGCTGATTCCAATTATTTCATATTTTCGGCTTGATGAACCAACGACCTCTGAGGATGAAGAGAAAGATTTCGTCCGCCAATACTTAGTCGTCGTAACAGCCTTACCAGCAGCATTAATGTTAGCGTTTGCTCTTCTGGGGGGAGTTCATCTCGGTTCAACAGGTCTAACGCTGTGGACTTTTGTTGGAGTCGTTCTATTGCTCTGGAGCGATCTCGACGAAAATCGCATTGCTTGGCGTAAAGTCATCTTACACAGCGGAGCAATCGGAGGTGCCTTCGCAGCGTTATTAGTCGTGATGAATTTCATGATTCCATATGCAATGAATCCAAAGGGACCGGATGATATTCATTTCCCAGGAAAAGAACTGGCACATGAAGTTCAAAGAATCTGGAAGGCTCAAGGACATGAGCAGGAACTCGCAATCGTTGCAGGACCAAATCAGCTAGCTCAGAACACAAGTTGGTACTACGGGAAATGGTCTCGACCAATGGCTTACAACAATCTGGACAAAGATCAGTCTGTGGGAGTCACTGACGAGAAACTTCGCGAAAAAGGGGGCATCATTCTTTGGACTGAAGAATTGACTCCCGAGCAGGAAAACGAACTCACCGCAGAGACTGAACTCGTTGGTCTGTATTCTTTTGAGAACCTGGCTGGTCGTTTCTCACTTGAAGAACAACCAGGTAACTTGCAAATTCTCGCTGAGCCAATCGCACTGAAATGGGGGAAATCTACTAAGAATGAACCGTTACTTGTGAGAGTTGCGATTGTCCATCCTTGGGGCACAACGCATTCAGAAATCATTCCTGAGCAGCTT
>JABJMI010000041.1 GCA_018659505.1 Planctomicrobium sp. | reverse complement strand
CATTGAGCAGCCGGCATGTTCTTCGAAGAGTTCACCATAAGTTCGTCGTGACCAAGGCGAAGTGAAGTCGATCTCTTTTTCACCCCATGGTAGAACAAGGCGACCATCTTCGCGGGTTTGACCTGATAGCTCCAGAACTGCTTTGGCAGCGTCGGTGACAATGGCTTCCGTCAGGTCCATCATCGATTCGTAATTGCCGTACGCTTGATAGATTTCGATCATCGTGAACTCGGGATTGTGCGTCGCATCAATCCCTTCGTTTCGGAAGACGCGACCGATCTCATAAACACGCTCGATACCGCCGACCATCAGCCGCTTGAGATGTAACTCTAACGCAATGCGCAGATACAGATCGATATCGAGTGCGTTATGGTGAGTCGTAAACGGTCGCGCCGCTGCTCCACCAGCGATTGCGTGCAGGACAGGGCTTTCAACTTCGATAAACTTTTCACCACGCAGCGTCTGTCGAACTGAATCTAAGATGGAAGAACGGAGCAGCAACTTGTCTCGCACACCATCGGAGTAAATCAGGTCCAGTTCACGATGCCGCAAGAGTGTTTCGATATCGGTCACACCATGATGTTTTTCGGGTGGCTGCGTGAGCGACTTACAGAGGACAGTTAAGGTCTCGACCCAGATGGAAACTTCGCCCGAATCGGTACGCCGCATCGCGCCATCGATCCCGATGAGATCACCGAGGTCGAGTTGTCCCATGAGTGCCCATTGTTCCTCAGAGAGATCTCCACGAGAGAAGAGCAACTGAACTTTGCCTGTGGCATCTTCAATATCGAGGAATCGCAACTTGCCTGCTTTACGTCGCAGCATGATACGACCCGCGACGCGGACCTTCTCACCGAGAACACCACTTTCTTCCGGGCATTTCTCGCGTGCTTCTACAATTTGCAGGTGATCATCGAAGCGTTGTCCGAACGGATCATGTCCTAGCTCGACAATCTTCGCCAACTTGTCCAAGCGTGCTTTTTCGAAACGGTCAACTTTTTGTGGCTTCGCCATAGGTTTATCATCCAGGAATATAAATAACAGGACTCTGCATCCACCTCGGGATGCAAAGGAATTTTGTAACTGTTCACCGACTTACAAAGGCTCGACAAAACTTTATTACTTCTACGCCTCAATTCTTTGAACAAAGTTCGATACCTGGGTGGATGTCCATCCCTGGTATTGCTGTTTCTGATTAATAACCACGAAAATTACGAAACAGACGAAAGAAAAGAGACAGGATGAACATGATCTACAGGATAGAATTTCTTTACCTGTGAGAGGAATTGAATGATCGATCATTTCAATTCGGTTTAATTCATCTTGATGAAACAGATACATTCAGCAGTTCAGGCAGTTTTATCTGTCACGACATTTTTTTTCGTGTCATTTGTGTGTTTCGTGGTTAAATAATAGTTTCAATATTGTGAATTCTTACTGATTTGTTTTGTCACTACAGGGTGAGGGATTTGTCAATGTTGGTTTTAATGTTCTGAGTGAACGACACCGCAATTTGTGCCCCTCATCCTAACCTTCTCCCCACAGCTAAGCTACTGGCGAGAATGGATGTCGAACGTGGGGAGAAGGGACATGTTGAGCTGCTCATCGGCGAACGCTTCGACTTGAGCCGTTTGCCGGCGAACGACAAGACACGATTCGCTAAGCTCACTCAAACCCAACAGTTGTTTATCACACTTCACAGAAGGCAATACAATATACTCAAAGGTTGACGTTCAACGGTTCTGCGCCGATGGTCAATACTGTGACATCCTGAATCGGATGCTGGTTCAGGTATTCGACAATTCGGTCGACTGTCAGTGCTTCAACTTGTTCGTGGATTTCATCTAGTGTTTTGACTCGCTGTAAGTGGAACCAATCACGAGCAATCGCACCAGCACGTGCGCCGGTCGATTCTTGCTGCATGATCAATGAAGATTTTGTACGTGCCTTACAGCGACGAAGTTCGTCATCATCAATCCCGTCACCCAGCTTGCGAATTTCATCGAGCATCACATCCAGCGTTTCTTGAGCACGCTCGGTTGTTGTTCCGGCATATGCGAACACGCGACCTTCAGTCAGTAAGCTGTTTAGGGTCGCATAAACTGAATAGCAAAGTCCTCGTTTCTCGCGAACTTCTGTGAAGAGTCGTGAACTGCTGCCACCGCTTAAGATACTGACAGCCGCCCATGCAGTCAGGTAATCGGGATGACTATACGAGACAGAATCGTAAGCGATCCCGATATGAGTTTGTGATGACTCATGTTCGATGTGATGAACACCACCTGTGCAAGGTGTTCGAACAATTTCCAGTTCCGGGAGTTTCTCCCACCCACCGAAGAGTTCTTCCACATGCTTGTGAACTTCATCGGGATCAACATTGCCCGCGACACCGATCAAAGCTCCATTCGGGCGGACGTTTTTCTTCGTGAAGTCAACAAGCGACTTATGGGATATCTTTTGCAAATCGGCAATTCTTCCGTCTGTAGAACGTCCCCACGGATCGTCGTAGCATCGTTCTCTGAGTTCAACGAAGATCTTTCGTTGCGGCTCATCTTCGATGGAAAGAAGGCTTTGGACGGCACTGTTCATCACCGGCGGAAACTGGTCTTCCGGCAGGGTAGGGCGTTGTACGAAATCAGCGTAGATAGGCAACGCATCTAACAAGTTCTCAGCGAGTGTCGCTCCCGAGAATGAAAGAAAATTCCAACCAACATTCTCGCTTGCCTGGACTCCTAGAAAATCAAGAGCCGAGGTCAACTCGCGGCTGTTGCGATCACCTGCTCCACGTGTGATTAAATCGAGAGCTGCGGCGGCGGTTCCATTTTCGCCGGCAGGTTCGTAGATCGTTCCTGCGGGAGTGAGAATTGAGAAGGCAGCCGACTGGACATGCTCCATCTTCTCGACCAATAGCGTCAAACCGTTATCGTATTGGTAAGTATGGATTGATTGTGATTGCATCAGGTCCGGAACATCCCGAGAAACAAAGAAAATTGATACTTGGGGAGGTCGAACTCGATAGCACCACCCTTCGTGGCAAAGTGTAGAGAACCAGAGTCAGAAATTCGAACGCGAGGCATTCTTTTCTCTATTTAGGATGCTTTCGTAGTTCTTGAGCCCACGAAATTTCCATTCCAAGTGGACGTGAGTTGGATTCTACTCTGACGTTGCTTGACATTTAGCCCGAGTTATATTCATTTCAGGGACAGACAGACCAGAAATAGAGAGGAATAAAAATGGATGATTGGAAGTGTCCACATTGCGGAAGCGACAACGAGAGCGAATTTATCGTATGCTGGCATTGCCAATATACGAAGCAGCAGGCAGAAGAAGCTGAATCACAAAATAACGCTTGGTGGGCTACACAACATGAAGCAGAACGGCAACAGGAACAACTTGCAAAGAATTTACTTAAGGATGAGTCAAACTTAGCCCGTATTGAAAAATTGATTCACCGTGCAGAATCGATGGCTGACCAAGTCGAAAAGCTCATTGACAGTCTGAATAATCGGTAAGCGTAGGGTCTTCTATTCAGTCAGTCCACAGAGGAAATCGTTTGATACTTATTATTTGATGAAATCAGATTGAGATCACTATCGTTTGGGAATCGAAGGAGGTCCCATGCTCGGCATTCTCTTATTCGGAAGCACACTGGGTAGCCCACAATGAAGTGGGCAGCTAACGGGGCAACTCAAATTTCAAGTTCGCTGATTTAATACACAGCGGAATTAATCCCTGCCATGATCCAGTGGTTGATGATCGCTGCTGGTAATGTTTGATCTGTCGTAGGAGCCATTGTGACTTCCAGTCCTGCTTCGGACAGAGCGTCTACCGCAGCGTATTCGTCGGCGTCGAGTAACGGATCGAGTAACAAGACGCGACCATGCAATTGGTTTTCAATGTGAGGGATCCAGTCGGTCCAGTGCTTTGGCAGTGTTCGGCAGATGACTCCGTTTGCGAAAACGGCGTCGTACTCTAGGGACTGTTGTAGGATGAGGTTCTGGAGTGCGACGATGGCACCGTCTCCTTCACCGAACAGGTATGTTCGCTTCGGGTGAATGGTCCAATCGAATTGAACTGATTGGACGGTTTCGCGAATCGCTGCCATGGATGCGTCTGGACGGCGCAACTTCCATTCGAATTGACCGGGTAGTCCCTGTGGATGCGGGAATGGTGCACGAACTCCCAGCCCCAAGTAGTTTTGATCACTAATCGCCGGGAACCAGTTCCAGAGATCCTGTTCGGAGCGGTAACCCTCATGGAGATAGGTGATTAACGGGTACGCATAAGAATCGGCGTGATTCTCTGTGACATACAACGAGTAGTTCAGATCAAACAGCGATTGTGCTGCATTGATACCGAAGTACGGCTGATCATCTGTCAGTGAAGCGTTATTCTGAGACGCGATCATTGGCTGATCGAGTTGCCCTGTTTCGCTGTGCTGAGCGTGATCTTTGGATCGAAACCACATTCTTAATACCCTCCATGTGTCCCGGTTCTCCTGAGGAGAAACGGCTCCTTTGCTTGCTCGCCAACTCCTGCAATCCTGCAGGTGGACTCGCTGCAATTTCTTGAAACGGAAACAGCCTTCCCGGGCATGCGGTGGCCTTCAGGTCACCGTGTTTCAGAATTTGTTCTTTTGTGATGCCAAATTGAAATTTCAATTGCGACACCAATTCGCGTACGGACTTCATCTGAGCAGATGTGGGACCATTCTGTTCAAAGTTTCCAATCAAACAGATTCCGACACCATAATTATTGTATAATCGATTCCCGGCATGAGCACCGGACGTTTGCTGTTTCCAACGGAAAGTCGAACGAACTTGCCCATCCGGCATGCCGTTTCCATTTCCAATTACGAAGTGGTAACCAATGCCTCTCCAAGGATTTCCAGCTGAGTCACGTCGTTGGCTGTGAGTCGCATGGATACTTTCCAAACTGCCCGATTCCGTGGCGGAATGGTGCAGGACGATGTATTTCCAAGGTCGTAAAAGTTCTGGTGTATCGAGGACCGAACCTTTTAGATCTGATCCAGGACTCCCAATGTGTGCCGCTTGAGTAACGAATTCATCTTTAGATCTTGGTGACTTCGATTCTGCACATCCACAGACCGAGAGTAGATGCAACACGGTTAATACGGTGCAAATCGTAGGCAACAAAATTGGTCGGGAGATGTTCATTGTGTCCCAAGGTTGTATTCCGTCGCGGTGAGGAATGTCAACTTCTGTTGTTTGAATCAAATCGAGACGTAGCCCGACCGGCATGGATTGCGTCCTGAACAGGGACTTAAGACGATGTGAGTGCAAGGATTACAAAGAGCGTTTGTAAAATGGAAATGATTTCAGTTAGAGCTACTGATCGTCTCTGAACTAGACCGTACATTGAATGGGCAGCATCGATATGCTGGTACTGAGATGATAATAAGGAAATTGAGCGACAAACATGTCTCCAGAAAATGCTGACATTCTGGTTCGCTGGACAGCTCGGCTGGTTGTCGTGCTGTATCTATGGAGGTGCTGGATTGACTATCGATGTCTTCATCTGGCTGATCCCTACAAGTCTCGTCGCTTGGCTCGTTGGGTTTGGACACTTTCAGCGACACTCTTCGTGATCCATGTCTGTTCTGCCCTCGCGTTTGTGCACGACTTCAGCCATGAACACGCCTACCAGCACACTGCTGAACGAACTGCTGCCGTGGTTGGAGTTCATTGGGGCGGCGGCATTTATGTGAACCATGCCTTTCTCATCTATTGGTTGATGGATGCTTCGCTGTGGTGGGGCAAAGGTGTGAATTGGCCATACAGAACAAGGCGTTCTTACTGGACGATGCAATCGATCTTCGCCTTCATGTTTATCAATGCCACGGTTGTCTTTGGTCCTGCACATTGGGGTGGAATTTCAATAGTGCTGGTTATGGGGATCGTACTGCTTACGGTTTTGCAGAAAATAAAATAATTGCGCAAGGCATGCGTGAATGTTGATCTATATTTCTCTGGAAGTAGGACAAATACTCACAACCAAATCCTGCGTGGCTAAAAATGGAAAAGAAAAACGAATACGACAGTGCCGAGCCCAAAGTGATCTCCAGATTTAGTCTGGCAATTTTGGGATGTCTCGCAATCGGAATTGGTATAGGTTCTCAATTACCCATCAATTTAGGTGAAACAGTGATTGTCGGTGGAGTTGTTGCCTTGGCTTTTTACCAGTACCGAACACGTCGGATCATTCGTCTTTATATGCAGCAAAATGAAATGTGCAGGATCGCTGCCGAAGAAAGACTCGTGCAGCATGTGACTGCTCCCGAAAAAGTCCGAGACCGAGAACCACAAGCAGTTTAAGAGATCAGAAAACACGGCATTCGTCTTGTAAAATAGTCTCAGATTTGTGGAGAATCGATTCAGTGAGCATCCAATCAGGTGAACCCTCTCAGATTTTGGGTTCAGATTTGCCGATCTTGCAGTAATTCGCTCACCTGAATAGAGTATGTTCTAGCCGTCTATCACGTTTCCGGAAAACGTGTAAGCTTTTGTCTTGTGGTAGTCAACTATCAACTTCAGAAGACTGATTTTTCGCGGACATAAAGAAACACGAACGTGTTTAATAAAGTTGTAAGGGAGTGCCGTTGTGTTTGTTGCTGCATCAACCAGATGTTTTTCAGATGTTGATTTCTGGCAGGCGCTGTCTCTGATTACAGACCTTGAATACGATAAGGTTGATATCTATCTCGATGAGAATGGTTCATTAAAACCGTCTTATGTCGCTGCGCAGCCAGATGAGTTCTACTCTGAGTTGCGAGAGAAGACCCGTCTATCGCCGATTTCAATGACACTCGCGCATGAAATCGAAATCGACCAGTTTACGAGTCTTTGCAAATTGGCGAAGACAATGCGTATCACACAAATCAATGTTCCCTCCGCTGTTGTTGGGACACCTTTCAATTCAGAGATTGATCGTCTGAAGCAATTGGTGAAAACGGCATTGACTGAAGGAGTGCGAGTCGCGATTCGTACCGAAGCAGGACGACTCTCAGCAGATGCGCACACCGCAGCCGAACTGTGCGACGCAGTGGAAGGTCTCGGACTGGGATTTGATCCCAGCTATTACCTCGGCGAAGAACGCTTCGAAGCAACTCTTGATTTAATCAAGAATCACCCCAGCCACATCTTCTTAAGAGATTCCACTCAGAACCAGTTACAGGTTCAAGTCGGTTTAGGCGAAGTCGATTACGCCCGCTTGATTTCTCACCTAGAAAAACACCGTTACAACCGAGCCCTCTCAGTCGAACTGCTCCCTGACCAAATGGACAAGGAACAACGCACTCTTGAGTTACGTAAGTTGCGAATGCTGATTGATTCGCTGTTGTAAGGTGTTAGCTGAATTTCCATTGAAGAAATTCGGTGGGTCGCAGGATCAGTAGCGAAGCAGATGACCCTGAATGCGGTCTGGTGGCAAGACCTGAGTGCAGCGGCGCGGAACGGTGGTCGTGGCAACTGTGCGGGCGACGTTTATCGTTTGCATCAACCTTAACTCTGCGCTCGCCACGCCCATCACTTCACTCCGTTACGTTCTGGGTCGT
>JABJMI010000042.1 GCA_018659505.1 Planctomicrobium sp. | reverse complement strand
CACGGAGTCGACTGGTATCTCGATTACCTCGAAGAGGAACAAGATCCGATTCGCCCCATCAAATTGCTGGACGACATTGATCGAGGAGTCATTGATCGAGACGACTCAGAATGGTCGCTGGAGCAAATTTATTCGATCATCGTCGACCGGTTTGATCGGTTTCTGGAATATAACACGACAACGACTCAGTCTGATTACGGCGAGATGATGTACTGCCTGCTCGAGTTTCTGCGATTAGAAGCTCGATATGATCGCGATGCGTGGAATTTAATTCCTCTTACTCTCGTTCACGAAATCCTCGTGAGAAATTCGTTATTAGATGCCGCCGACGTCTGGGAATCAACATTCGAAATGCAGACTGATGATCTGGCAGATCGACACCTGAAGGATTTACGACGTTTACAAAAACGATACGGCATGAGAATGCCAACCATTATGGATCACTTGCGAGAAAGGTTCGTCAAACCGTTAGCAGTCAACAGAATGCTTTCTCTTGTCAAACAATCAGTTCTCGATTCGCGTGCTTCGAATTTTGATTCAGAAGCATTCAAAATGCTCTATGAAGAAGTCGATGAATATCTTGATGATTCATGGGGATCAGGTGTAGACATTCCTGACTGGCTACGGGCATTAGAACGCGAAGTCAATGAATCATCACAACCTAACGAAGGTGGGCGGCCCGGAACAGAAGCCGATTTGGAAGTCCCCATGATTTCACTGAATAAATCGGAATTTCATAAGCAAGTCTTAAACTGGAAAGACTCTCTAGGTAAGCGTTCACGAACAAAGAAGAAAAATGTCGAAGTTCAGCCGGATGAAACACCACCAACAGAGACAAATCTTCCTGAAGATGAATAATTCTTCTACGATTTCGAACTGAATTTCGTAGATAGTTCGTTGATCGCAGGATTAGTTGAAAACGTATCCAGCAATTATTGATAAGCCGAATCTTAATTACATTCATCCATGTTTTTTTTGAACTCACCAATTCTGATCGGTCTTGCCCTGACAAGCATCCCGATCATATTGCACTTTCTGCTCAAGCAAAAACCGAAGAAGCTACTTTTTCCTGCTCTACAACTGATTCAGCAACGCCGTAAGCAAAGCATGAGGCGCATGCGGCTCAAGCATTTCTGGCTGATGCTTTTGCGTATTTTAGTCTTAGCATTGCTCATTCTGGCGATTGCTCGCCCATCACTTCCGCCTGCGAATTATAAACTCTCAGCGTTTGAACTGATCGTCTTGCTTGCTGTCTGCATCACAGGGATTGCATCCTACTTCTTCTTATTACATCGATTGAAAAAGCAGAGTTCTGCCAAGCATCTGTTGGATGAAAAACAATCCAAACTTAGGAATGCATCGACAGTAGTGACTCTCTTTGCGATCGTTGGGTTAGTTGGCTGTCCTTATCAAAGTCGCATTTCGGCTGAATTGATCAATCCGCGACCAATTCAGGATATAGATTTGCCTGTCGCTGGGGTGATGCTGTTTGATTCCAGTTTGAGCATGTCTTACTTACAAGAAGGAAAAACAGCTCTCGACCAGGCACGAAACATCGCGAAAGAACATTTGCAGACCCTTCCACCAGGAAGTCGAATTGCAATCGCTGACACTGCGAATGACAATCCGATCCTGTTTCAGTCGACGATTCTTTCCGCTCAAAATCGAATCGAGAATCTGGAAATCCAGCAGGTTTCACGTCCAATTGATGAACGTCTCCAAATTGCCATTAAGGCTCAAGAAGATGATCGTTCGCGAACAATGTCTGATCAGACGAATGTTCAGACAGATGCAAGAAAAGATCGGTATTTGCGTCGAATTTATGTCTTCACAGATCTTGCGAAAACAGCTTGGAAAAGTCGAGACTCCGAACTCTTAAAAAGCAAAATCAAAGAGGCGGCAGGCACGCATCTATATCTCGTCGATGTCGGGCAAGAAAACCCAATTAATGCTGCGATCACCGATATTCAGCTTTCACGTGAAAGAATTCCTGTCGGAGGAGATCTGATTGTCTCTGCAACATTTCTTTCAACAGGCAGCGATCTCGCTGAACAACCTGTCGATCTTCGTTTGCAAAACTCTCAGAATAAAGCTTCAAAAGTCGGACAGTTGAAGATTCAACTCGATAGTGGAGTCGCTGCCCAGTCTTCGTTTGCTCCACTCAACGAATTGAAGAATCGATCCTTACACGGCGAAGTCCGACTGGCGACCAGCGATCCGTTGGCGTTTGATAATGTCCGTTATTTCTCCGCAGAAGTGATTCCCGCTCCGAAAGTATTGGTCGTTGGGCCTGATAAGAATGCCGTCAACGAATGGATGATTGCCCTCGCTCCCCACGAAGATTTGAATGCTGGACGCAACAAATTTCTCCCCGAGTACCTGCACATCGGCAAACTGAAAGACGCGGACCTTTCTGACTACACTGCCATCAGTTTAATTAACTGTCCTGGCTCAGCGATTAACGATGACCTGTGGTTTCAATTAGGAAAGTATGTCGAGAATGGCGGCGGTTTGATAATTGTCCTCGGTGCATCAGATACGAAACTCAATCCCGCAGCGTATAATCGCGCACGGGCACAAGTCTTTCTGCCAGCACAACTCGATGTCTGGAATGCCCTCAACAATAACAAAGATTGGCGATTCAGTATTGATAAGCGAAATCACTCGATGTTCTGGAAATTTCGTCAGCTAGAGAATTACGGATCATTCTCGACCATCGAAAACATGGTTCGCGTCAAAAGGTTTTGGATCGTCGAACCAGCGGAAGAAGCGAATGTCCTCGCGACATTTACAGATGAGGATCGTTCTCCAGCGATCATTGAAAGAACATACGGACGCGGTCGCACGATCATGCTCACGACCGGGACGAATCTTCCAGATGACCGCGACGCCCGCTGGTCGAATATCGCAAGCCCTATTGTTTCGGACTGGGTCTTTCTCGCGTTCGTTGATCAAATGACTGAGTACGTCTCACGTTTCACCGATAGCCAACACAATTACGCTGCTGGGCAGATTCCCGTCGTTCCACTTGAACCGAAGAACACCGACCGCACGATTTTCATCAGAGAGCCTGGACTGAAACAAGCTCGCAAAGCTTTAGCGGCGTACGAGCCGACGCTCGTGTTAGAACCCGTTGATGAGATCGGTCACTACGATTTGTATGAGCAAAGTTCACGCGAATTGTTGAGAGGATTTAGCGTCAATCCGCCTTCTACCGAAAGTGATCTCACCCGCTTTACAGAGGAAGAACTCAACGAGAGACTCGGCGAAGAACAGTATCAACTCGCCAGCGACATTGATGAACTCAAAGACGAGATTAACGCAGCCGACATCGGTCAAGAAATCTTCCCAATGCTACTGATGTTGGTCGTGGTGGTCTTCATTGGCGAACACATCGTCGCGAATCGATTCTACGCTGGAAATGAACAGACCTAATACGATTTTGAATCACGTGATTGAATTTGATCGTTTAGCAGCCCACTTCATTGTGGGCTACCGAATGTACTTGCAAAGAGTAAAGTACAATCTCACCATGGTCCCCATGCAGTATTCAATCGAGAAATCCTGAAGTTGGTTTGATGATATGTCGACTCGTTTTCGAAAATTGATCGGCTTCATCTTCTGGGTTGGAAGTGGTCTCTTTGCGAGTCTAATCGCATGT
>JABJMI010000377.1 GCA_018659505.1 Planctomicrobium sp. | reverse complement strand
TCGGACCGTATCCCAATTTAGAAATATCTCGCTGAAGGTCTTCTCGCAAATCTTTGACACCAGCTTTTCCGAACTCTGCATCAAGTTCACCCGTTTGGGCATTTAACGAAAAGAGCCTGCCATCCGAGGTTCCATGGATGATCCGTCTTTTTCCATTCGGTTTCTCGTCACTCCAATAGGCAACACCACGATTGACGCCTCCGGAAGCAAGTGGTCCCGCTGCTGAGTGGTTTTCAAACGGGTCGAAGTTCCATAGTTCTTCTCCTGATACAGCATCAAGAGCGACCACACGAAGATGCCCCGTAGAAATGTACATGGCACCATCGATAATCAGCGGAGTACATTCGATGGTCTTTTGGCGTTGTCGATTGAGTTCTCCAGTCTGGAAAGTCCAGGCAACTTTCAACTGAGAAACATTGTCCCGGTTGATTTGGTCTAAGCTCGAAAACCGCTGCGCACCACGGTCTCCACCGACAGCGATCCAATCCTTCGAAGAGGGTTGATCGGCTTGAAGAGAATTACAACTGATCAGCACCAGCAAATACAAAAGACTTCGATTCATAATTTCCCTCAACAGATCAGTGAACTCAATTTTCGTCTAACGGACAACATTGCTAAATCAACATTAAGTGATGAATAGTATTCAAGCAATGAGTTCAACTCTTGTGATACCAATACATTGACCGAACCAAATCAAATTGTTTGGCGTCTTAGCCTGTCAAGAGTCATGAATATGACATTCCAGAATCTTGCCACGTGATGTTTTTGTTCTTGAGCAAGTTCCCTAGAATAGCTGACTTCAGACAAATCCTTTGAAAGAACTCAAATGCCAGCCGCTGCCGAAACGAATGATAACGAAGTTCCCAAGCTAGATTTTATCCGTGAAATCGTTGCGAAGGATATCGCAGAGGGTAAACAAAATGGGCGAGTGCAAACTCGTTTCCCGCCTGAGCCTAATGGATACTTACATATCGGTCATGCGAAATCTATTTGCCTCAACTTCGGAATCGCTGGCGATTTTAATGGAAAATGTAATCTTCGCTTCGATGATACCAATCCGACAAAGGAAGATACTGAATATGTGGAATCCATTCAAAATGACGTTCGCTGGCTCGGGTTTGAATGGGATGAGTTGCTTTTCACATCCGATTATTTCGAACAACTCTACGACTGGGCGTGTGAATTGATTCGCAAAGGCTTGGCGTATGTTGATAGCCAACCATTTGAAGACATCCGCTCACAACGCGGGACAGCGACTGAACCTGGTACAGAAAGTCCTTTTCGAAATCGATCGGTTGAGGAGAATCTTGATTTCTTTGGTCGGATGCGAGCAGGCGAGTTCAAGGATGGAGAGCATGTCTTGCGTGCAAAAATCGATATGGCTTCGAAGCATCTCATTCTTCGCGATCCGTTAATGTATCGTATTCGTCATGCTGAACATCATCGCACGGGCAACGATTGGTGTATCTATCCCATGTACGATTACGCACATGGGCAAAGTGATGCTCACGAAGAAATCACGCATTCTGTCTGCACATTAGAATTCGACACACATCGTCCCTTGTACGAATGGTTCATCGAAAAGCTGGAACTCTTTCCTTCCAAGCAGCATGAATTTGCGAGACTTAACCTGACTCACACAGTCATGAGTAAACGCAAGTTGCTGGAACTTGTCGAAGCAAACATGGTTGATGGCTGGGATGATCCGCGAATGCCGACGATTAGTGGTTTGCGCCGGCGTGGTTATACTCCTGAAGCGATTCGCAATTTCTGTAATGAAATCGGTGTCACGCGTTATAACGGATTGACAGATATGGTCGTGCTGGAGAATGCTCTGCGTGCTGACCTTAACAAACGCAGCTATCGGCGAATGGCGGTTCTCGATCCGATCAAAGTGGTCATCACAAATTACCCGGAAGGACAAGTCGAAGAACTGAGTGGGATCAATAATCCCGAGGACGAAAACGCTGGCAGCCGAGTCATTCCGTTTGGTCGAGAACTTTACATCGAACGCGACGACTTCATGG
>JABJMI010000471.1 GCA_018659505.1 Planctomicrobium sp. | reverse complement strand
TCGATAGTTCTTACTCACGGAACCAGACGTCGACGTTCCCGCTCAGTGATGTCATCAAAGGTTGGACCGAAGGACTACAACTGATTCAGGAAGGTGGCATGATTGAGCTCGAAATTCCATCGAGTATGGGCTACGGTCCCAAAGGCAGCCCACCATCAATTCCACCCAACGCAACTTTGCACTTCGACATCGAGCTGTTCAAAGTCCGATAACTTGAAGTATTTCTACATTTCAGTTTAGCCATTCACTTCATCGTGAATGGCTTTTTTATTAAGCATGTCTCGTAGGCAGAAAGCAATGGCTGCGAATCTTACCCCGCAGTATTACAAGGCTGAAGAAGCTTACCGAAAAGCACAATCATCCCAGGAGCGGATCACCACTCTACTGGAGGTGCTGCGTGTCATCCCCAAACACAAAGGGACAGATCACTTACAAGGTGCTTTACGTGCAAAGTTGCGTGAAGCGAGAGAAGCATATCAGAGAGAATTAAAGGCTCCCAAAGGTGGTCGTAGCTGGAAGATCCCCCGACAAGGTGTGGCGACGGTGGTCGTCATTGGTGCTCCGAACTCAGGCAAAAGCCGCCTTGTTGCTGAACTTACCAATGCCAGCCCAAACGTCGCTGACTATCCGTATTCAACGAATGAACCGTTAGCTGGCATGTTGGATTACGAAGGAGTCGCGATTCAGTTGGTCGACACGCCGCCCATTTCAGAAAGCTTCTTCGAAACATATCTCAATGATTTCGTAAGGACTGCCGATTTAGTTCTGCTTTGCTTCGATGGGTCTTCTGACGACGCACCGCAACAGACGGTTGATGTGCTTGAACAATTAGAAAATCGTAAAACGCACTTGTCTGCTACTTCGGGATTCGACAAGAACGACTACTCAATCACCAAGGTCAAAAGCCGACTGATCGTGACGCGCTCTGATGTTCAAGATTCCGCGTTGAGGATTGAAATGCTCTCTGAAATCGTCAAGTTGGAGATGCCGTTACATCAGTGCGAACTGGATAAGCCTGCAAATGTAGGATCGCTCGGCAAGTTGATATTCGAATCCCTGGATTTCATTCGCATCTACACAAAGAAGCCAGGCTGTCCCGTTGAATATGTTGATCCTTATGTGATCCCGATTGGTGGAACGGTCGAAGAACTCGCTGGCAGGGTTCACGAAGAGTTGGCAAGTACGTTAAAATTCGCAAAAGTTCAGAGTGTGAATGAAGACGATGCGCACACAGTCGGACGAACTTACGTGCTCAACGACTTGGATATTGTCGAGTTGCACGTATAAAGTCTTGTGAGTTCACAAAAGATTCAGCCACAGAGGTCTCAGAGAACACAGAGGAAAATCGCTAAAGCGGGTTTTACTTTTTACTCTTACATCTGTGGACTCGGTGATCTCTGTGGCAATATTTAGAATTAAGCAATTGCAGGTATTACTGGTCCATAATGATCACTTCAGTGAGTTGAAGTGACTGGACTTGATTTTCATTACAGACGGACTGTCATCATGCGGAAGATTGGGACTCTTGAGTCCGCCAAAGCTGCCGAGAAATTTCATCGCTTCCTTTTATCGATTGAAATTGAGAGTCAAGTCGACGAGCAACCCCCGGTTTGGGAAGTTTGGATCTCTGATGATGATCAACTCGACAAAGCAAAGGCGGAACTGGAGTCCTTTGTCAACTTTCCAGATGATGCTCGCTTTAATGTGAAGAATCTTCCAGAGTCGAAAAAGAAGACGCTCCCCTCGACTGTTCACAAAAAACGCACATCCTCAAATGATATCGCGGTGACTCGTTTTCTGTTCATCGGCAGTATCATGATGACCATCTACACCGGGATGGGGGCGCGCCATCCCGAGGTGATGTATGCTCTGTCATTTTCCAAATACGTGAAACCTGATGGACTCTGGCACCTCCCGCCCGAGATCATGCACGGAGAAATCTGGAGAATTTTTACACCAATTTTTGTGCATTTATCAGTTTTCCATCTGCTGTTTAATATGTACTTCCTGTGGCTTCTCGGAAACACTATTGAGCGAACGAAAGGCTCGTTTCGCTTTCTGGTCTATTGCCTGCTAACTGCAGCGGGAGCTCACTTTACGCAATATTTTATTGCAGGTCCGGGTTTCAGCGGGATCTCCGGCGTCGTTTACGGACTGTTTGGATTCCTATGGATGAAGCAAATGGTCGCTCCCGAGGAAGGCTATTTCGTCCCCGAGATGCTGCTCGCTCAACTCTTGATCTGGTTGTTCCTGGGAATTAGCGGCGTCCTCGATGCCTGGGGACTTCCCATTGCAAATGGAGCACACTTCGGCGGCCTGCTAGCAGGGATGCTAATCGGATCATTACCCAGCCGAAAGAAGTAACAGATTTGTCGCGGAGCGACTATTTCTGATAGCCTTGGATTTCAATCCAAGGTAAGTTGTTCCGCCGGTATTGTTGTCGCGGAGTGACAATTTGTGCTTGTTATTTCAGTTGTCACCATTCCACAGATCGTTGCTCGTGACGTGGGATTTTAATTGTGGAATTCAATAGCCAGAGTGATCAACACCGCGATGTATTCCCCTCATCCTAACCTTCAATGGTACTGACATTGTCTTAACTTGTTTGTCTCTTTCGACTTTTGAATTTGCTGCGAGTTTCTTTTGGTCTTGGGAAATCTTTCGGGCGGAGTTTGCAGGTGTAGGGTTCTCGGCGGCCGGGGCGATTGGCTACCTGAACTTCGCTGACGGTCGTTAACAGGCTACTCAGCCAGTGGTCCAGATTGCAACTCGGCGAGAGCCGTGGGAAAAATTCGTTCAGCGATTGCAGCGTATGCTTGAAGCTGATTTCGCGAGGCTGTAAACCGCTGCTCCGCGCAGCTTCCAGTCTGAGACGACGAATGCAGTTGTAAGCCAGCAGGTAGCTCGCAAATTCTTTTCTGACCATCGCTGGCGTTTTGCAGCGAAGTTTTTCCATCCCCATGTGAGTTTTCAAACTGCGAAGTTGCAACTCGGCTTGCCACCTTTGACAGTACAGGTTC
>JABJMI010000043.1 GCA_018659505.1 Planctomicrobium sp. | reverse complement strand
TGGGGAGAAGGGACATTGGTTCGCTTCGCTCACATATTTCCAACAACTGTCTTTTCCGCGTTACTTACATCTGCTTTTGCAAACGCTCAGCGATCAGCTTTCCGATGTTCAGCGATGCTGTCGCTGCGGGGGAGGGGGCGTTGCCGACGTGGATGATTCTTTCTGATTCTTGAATGACGAAATCGTCGAGCAGTTTCCCATCGCGACCGAGTGCTTGTGCTCGTACTCCTGCAGGTGCTGCGATGAGATGTTCGCTGTCAATTTCTGGAACCAGACGTTGTAGGGCTTTGACGAACGCTCCTTTGTTCCACGACCTCCACATCTCTCCGAGACCGGTTTGCCAGTGCTTCGCTGCGAGTTTCAGAAATCCGACATGAGTCATCGCTTGCGAAAGATCCTTAATGTTAAAGTCGGACTTTCGGTAACCTGACCGGGAAAATGCCAAGACCGCATTTGGTCCACATTCGACTCCGCCAGAAATCATCTTTGTGAAGTGGACACCTAAAAAAGGAAATCCGGGATCGGGAACGGGATAGATCAATCCATTGCAAAGGTGTTCAGCTTCGGGCTTCAGAACGAAGAACTCTCCTCGAAATGGAACTATCGGCGCCTCTGGTTTTTCGCCAGACATTTCAATCACCCGATCCGCCCATAACCCTCCACACGTAATGAGGTAATTGCAATGCAATTCTCCTTGAGTTGAGACCAATGTTGCCCTGTTGCTTTGTCGCTGAATCTCAGTGACTTCAGCGTTCAACCAGACATTGCTCCCTGACTCAATAATGATTTGTGCAAGACGTTGGCTGACAACTTTGTAATCAATAATGCCTGCTTCCGGGACATGGATCGCTGCGATTCCAGCGACATGTGGCTCAAGTTCTTTAAGCCGAACCTGGTCAATCATTTCGCAATTGACACCGTTTTGCTGCCCTCGTTGATAAATTTCGTGCAGTCGTGATTGTTCATCTTCATTAACCGCGACAATCACTTTTCCACAAAGTTCGAAGGGGATTTCTTGATGCTGGCAAAACTGTTCCATCGCCAATTTTCCCAGGCGACAGTTTTCAGCACGCAGTGAACCCGGTCGGTAGTAGACCCCTGAATGTAAGACTCCAGAGTTATGTCCCGTTTGATGGGCAGCGACTTCAGACTCTTTCTCGAGAACGATGATCTTCAAGTCAGGGGTTTGTTGAAGCAATTGCCAGGCAGTTGCCAAGCCGACGATTCCCCCACCAACAATTGCGACATCACATTTCTGCACTTTGAGATAGACCTTTGATAAATCGAAAACAGCGTACCCCAAAATCCTCAGAAAGAGTTAGCCGCGGAGTCATCATTTCAGCAGATACCGAAGAGACTCGCTGTCCGCCTTTCCTCCGTGGTGCTTCGCTTTCAGAAAGTGGGGCTCACTCACTTAATGGAAGAGCAATTAATTCACGGTCACTTTTTGTTCGCTGTCGTTCGTTAGAGCTGTTTGGGGCGGACCGACAGCTTTTTCGAGACGGTCCAAGACGACGTTCATGGAGTAAGGACCGGAGATGGCTTTCGCTTTTTCATTGATGTCAGCTGGAAAGATGACTAACAGTGGAACGCTGACAACACCGAATCTTTCCAACCATTTACGAATCTCGGCATCTTCTTGAGTGTAGTCCGCCACCATGGGAACGATTCCGTTTGCGCGGACAAATTCAACCGTTGGTTTGCGATTTAATGCCCATGTTTCGTTCTGAATACAAACTGTGCACCAATCTGCTGTGAAGTCAATGAGCATCGGTGTTCCCTGGTTTCGTAGCTCGATCATGCGGGCTTCGGAGAATGGCTCCCATGGCATTTCGTCCACATCAGTCGGAGTTTCTTCTTTCTGCCCAGTTCTCTCAGCGACGCGTTCGTTCGCGGTGCTTTCACGTGTCGTGCGGATATCGTAGATGCCATAAGCAAGTAGCGGAGCTGCGACGAGAGAAGCGTAAACCAATGGTTTGCCGAACATCTTGTTTCCACTGGCAGTGGAAAGTCCGATCATCCACAAGAACAGAGCAACTCCCAGAAGCAGAATCAGCAATGGAACATGAACAGTCGCATCAAGAGACGAACTCATCAACCAAATGACAGTTCCCATCAGCACAAAGCCTGAAAACTGTTTGAAGCGAACCATCCACATCCCTGGTTTGGGCAACCAGTTGACAACTTGTGGAAAAAACCCGGCAGCAACATACGGTGAAGCCATTCCTAACCCCATCGTACCGAAAATCAGGAAGTTAATCGCGGTCGGCTGGCTCGCAGCGTATGCCATCACCACGCCCATGAACGGACCAGTACAAGGCGTTGCCAGTAAAGTTGCCACGATCCCGGTATTGAATGCCGCGAGAAGACCTTCGTTATGATGATTCGCAGAGGGAACAAGTCCTGGAATAGGCAGCTCAAACACTCCGAGCAGACTGAGTCCCATTGAGAAGACAATGATACTCATCAAGATCACGTAGGTCCTGTTTTGGAATTGCCCTCCCCAGCCAATCGCTGATGACACAATCGCCAATAGCAGAAAAACGAGCATCACTCCTGCAGTGTAGGAAAGGTTCAGAGTTAGGATTCTGGAACGACTCTCTCCCGCTTGTTGAACGAGACTTAGAATTTTGATTGCCAGTACAGGGAGGACACAAGGCATGATATTAAGCAGCAATCCTCCCAGAAATGCCATGGGAAGTGCATAGACGAGAGATTCGACTTGCCCTTCCGTTTCGACAGCGTACAAGTCCTTCGCTTCAGATGCTGGCGCTTCGCCGATGGTCCCTGAAGCAGTGGGGGTTCCTGCGACAGCTGATGAGCCAGTAGTTTCGACAACCTCTTCAGAAGCACCATCTATTGTCGACCCTGCTTCAACTTTACTTTTCTGCACGAATGTCGTGGTGAATTTTTTCTCCTTCGGTGTACAACTGCGGTCTGTGCAGTAAAGGAAATTGATCTTGCCACTCAAACTTGCTCCACTGACATCGGTTCCCTGAGGCGCCAGGTAGCGTCGAGAAAACACAGTTGTTCCGAGAAGTTTTTCGACTTCTTTCTCGAAGTTTTTATCGTACGCCAATTTTGGTTTTGGAGTCGGCTTGAAACCTTGATCCAATGGCTTCCATCCGCTGGGAGCTTCAACCGTGATAACTGTCGGTTTTGCAAAACCCTTCGCCTGTGAGTAGCTGTTCGAGCCTTCAGGGATTGTTAAAGAGAGTTCGAATATCACCTCGCCCGGTTTGCTACCTGGACTGATTGTGGCGGAGACTTCTGGTTCTTTCGCGCCACCCAACTGAAAGCCTGTATCAACCGAGTCCGCTCCCAATTGAAAGTCAAACCCCTGAGCTTGAATTGGGGATTGCAGAATCGTACTACTAAATAGAACGAAGCTGAGTGAGAATGTCCAAAACCATCGCATATCTAAAATCCTTGAAACCGTATTCTATTACCCGCGGAGCACGCTGTCGGTGTTCACAATGAATTATTGTGAGAGCGTTTTCGACATTGTTTTCCAAGAGAAGTATTTCGTCGGTTACGAATCATTTCGGCAACATTAAAGAGATTGTTCGCAATATTCGCTCATTCTGAGAGAATTCCTGATCAGCTATCTTAACTGATCTTCTACCACGAGGCGAGATATCTTCTACATGACTTTAATTATCGACATGGTTAGCCGGGAATTCTGTGGCGTAAGTCACAATTCCTGATTCTTTGTAGATACTCTTTTGATTACATCAGACTTTGAAGCGAGCTTTTCCGCTAAATCTGAAACAACTCCACGAGGGTTCGCAGCGGCGCAAATCGTTGCACTGACTGCAATTCGGGAAGCACCAGCCTGCAAAACCTGACCGAGATTGTCGCTGTCGATCCCTCCGATGGCGTACCAAGGCAGCGAGGTCTCTTTCGAAACCTGCTCTACAAATTTTAACCCTGCAAAGTCCTCAAAGTTCTTAGTCTGAGACGGAAATGTCGGTCCCACCCCCAGATAATCGGCTCCCTGATAGACCGCGTTTTGAACCTGTTCCAAGTTGTGGGTAGAAACTCCAATGATCAACCGCGTTCCGACAACCTTCCTCGCTTCATGAATTGCCATGTCATCTTGACCAAGATGGACGCCATCCGCTCCACACGCAACAGCGAGATCAGGGCGGTCATTCATAATAAAGAGAGCCTCGTGTTCGTATGTCCATTCGCGAACTTTTTTCCCAAGATCGATCAGTTGTCGGTCACTCAGTGATTTCTCGCGTAGTTGAACGATATCAACACCTTTGGCAGTGCTATCCCGAACGGTTGTTTCGATCCCGTATCGACAATTCTCAGCGGTGACCAAGAGATAAAGATTTTTGTTGAACAGTCGCTGACGACTACTCAGGTTCGCTTCGATAGTTTTCTCTATGGTGTAAAAAAAATATCGCGACGCTTCGAGTCGGCTACTCAATTCAACATCGATGAGCTTGCTGTACTCTTCCAGAGACCGCAATGCTTCTTCAATGCGCTTCATGCTGGCTCGAACAACGTCGAGTGTGGTCCCACGGTAGGCTTCGGAATTGGTCGTTGTTTTCGTCCCGACATCATTCGTCGTATCCCGCGCAGCGATCCACTCTTCCTGTTTGAGATGCCGCAGCACTTCGGTAATTTGATGACGTAGCTCTTTCAACTTGCGAGAAAGGAATGCATCATCCAATGCAAAACGGACGAAGTCTTC
>JABJMI010000450.1 GCA_018659505.1 Planctomicrobium sp. | reverse complement strand
TTCGATTTCCTGTCAAATCCAACGATCCCTAAACGCAGCGTCTACGGATTCATTAACAGAGACATCATTCATTCACTGGCGAGCACGTTTGATGGAGCGAATCCGACAGCTTGTACTGCAAAACGTCCTCAAACGACAGTTCCACAACAGACGCTCTTTGCTTTGAATTCAAATTTCATTCAAGATCGCGCAGTGGAATTCGCCAAACAGTCAGCAGGTATTGCAGATCAGTCTGAAAGAATCGTTGCGATGTATCGTCGTGCATTGTCTCGTGAACCTGATCAGCATGAGTTAGAAGCGGCTGTTCAATATCTCTCGGAACCGGGAGAACCTGACGCCTGGAATCAGCTCGCACATATCATACTCGCAGCGAATGAATTCGTTTTCATCGATTGAACATAAATTTGCACGAGCAGCATCAAGATCGTCACAGATTAGGAACATTGATGATGAAAGATATTGATCGAACCGGTTTAGGTTTTGAGAGTCCTCTCTCGATTGAAGCTCTGGGACGGCGTCAGTTTCTCAGACGCAGCGGGATGGGAATTGGATCGCTTGCACTCGCGGGAATGTTGCAAAAGGACAATTCCGTCCAAGCAGGGCTTCCGCACTTCCCTGGGAAAGCGAAACATGTCATTCATGTCTTTTTGAATGGAGGAATGTCGCAAGTCGATACATTCGATCCGAAGCCGGAATTGACGAAACGTGCGGGGCAAATGCTCCCATTTGATAACCTGCAAACCGAACGACGTACCGGGGTCGCGCTGCCATCTCCCTTCAAGTTCACACAGCATGGAGAAAGTGGAATCCCGGTCAGCGAGATCTTTCCGCACTTGTCGAAATGTGTCGATGACATGGCTGTCATTCGCTCGATGTATGCGGAACTTCCGAATCATGAAATGACCTTGATGCTTATGAACACAGGCGATCAGCGTTTGGTGCGCCCCAGCTTTGGTTCCTGGCTAACATGGGGGATGGGAAGTGAAAACGAGAACCTTCCCGGCTTCGTGGCTCTCTGCCCTGGAGGACTCCCGGTGGGAGGAGCGGGGAATTGGCGATCCGCGTTCTTGCCCGGCGTCTATCAAGGAACACTTGTCGACACCTCAAAATCCGATCCCAAGAAATTGATTACAGACATTCGCAACGAAAGACTCTCTGTCGAGCAACAGCGACGGCAGTATGACCTTTTGCAAAAAGTGAATGCCCGACATCTGGAACAACGTCCAGGAGAAGTTGAACTTGAAGCGCGAATTCAATCCTTCGAAATGGCTTATCGGATGCAAACCGAAGCGACCGATGCGTTTGATGTCTCTCAAGAACCTGAGCACATCTTGAAGCTTTACGGAGACGGACCTCAAAACCGCCAGTTGCTTATGGCTCGCCGACTTGTTGAAAGAGGAGTCCGTTTCGTGCAGACCTGGCACGGAAGCGGACAACCGTGGGATAGTCATTCAAACATCAATGGAAGCCATCGAGCGGTTGCGAGTCAGTGTGATCAAGGGTTGGCTGCCTTGATTCAAGATCTCAAGCAACGAGGGCTTCTTGATGAGACATTAATTTTATGCACCGGCGAGTTCGGTCGAACTCCATCTGTTGAAATGGGGCAAAATGGTTCCGGAGCATCACAAGGCCGAGACCACAACCACTGGGGGTTTTCACTATGGATGGCAGGCGGTGGCATCAAAGGTGGAACGATCCACGGTGCAACAGACGAGTTCGGGTTTAAAGCGGTCGAAGATCGCGTTTCCATTCATGATCTGCACGCGACAATGCTGCATCTCCTCGGATTTGATCACGAGCAATTAACTTATCGCTACGCCGGTCGTGACTTCAGATTAACGGACGTTCATGGCTCAGTTGTTCAATCCATCATTTAGGTCGAATCTGTTTTTCTCTGCGAAACCTGCGGCTCTGCGTGAGTTTATTTGTAACCGTGCACAGAAATGAAATGATTTGTTAACCACGAAACACACGAACGACACGAAAAGAATACAGTAACTGACGAACCTGTCTGGCTGAATCATCCTATCTCTCTCATTCCGAAAAATAATTTCGTATGGTGGGTGAAGCAATGTGTTAATGAAAAGGTGGGTTACGTTCTTGATTTCCGCGATGAAGAACTGTTGAGTTTGATTCACAACTCATTG
>JABJMI010000901.1 GCA_018659505.1 Planctomicrobium sp. | reverse complement strand
GTGTTTTCCTCGTGGCTTCAACACTATCTCTCCTCAATAGTTCGCAGCTTCGGCTCGACTCATTCGAGCACCTCTAATAATGCACTCACTTCTCTGAAATTGGACGATACTCAATGTTAAAGGAAGCTTCCTTCGCCTTAATTAGAGAACTCTCTTATGCCTACAATCTCAGCTTCAAAACTCGGAACGGAGCACTATAAAGAACTCATTCAGAAGAACATGCCCAAGCTACAGATGCTTCCCACTGTGGCAATGGAAGCACTCGAACTGGTCAAGGTTCCAGAATGTCCGGTCGTTGAGTTCGCTTCAATCGTCGAGCGCGATGTCACTTTGGCATCGAGCATGTTGAGGATCGCAAATAGTCCAGTTTATTCTCCGAAACGTGAAATCTCCACACTTCGAGAGGCTGTTATGCGTCTCGGATTTCGGGAATGCAAAAATCTGATCATGTCGTCTTGTGTCTCAACCCTCACGAAAAAACTTAGCTTCGAGGAAGAATGGATTCGCGACCTGCTCTGGCGTCACAGCTTGTATACCGCTGCGATTGCCCATCATCTCAATCAGCGATTTCATTGTGGGTTCCACGGTGAGGAGTTTACAGCAGGTTTGCTACACGACCTCGGTCGTTTTCTGTTTGCGAGCCTCTTCCCCAAAGAGTTTCTGAGTGTCGATCCACTCAACTTTGATGAACGTGAGAATCCTGAGCCAATTGAGACCGAGAAACATGGAATCTCCCATACACAGTTCGCTGAGATTTTCGCAGAGATCAACAACTTACCGGATGAACTGACCGCCGTGATGAAGTGGCACCATCAGCCGCAGAATGCCGGTCAGTATAAAAAACTCGTGAGTCTCATCGCGGTCGCTGATGACATGGCGAATCATTTTCAGCGAGAAGGTGACGCAGAAAATTATGATGGACTGAATAACCCCTTCGTGGAAGGTCTAAGAGAGTGCAAGGCCTCGCAGGAATTAAGTCGCTTCGATGAATTTGCTGAATCATTAATAAGCGAAGCTTCAGACGACATGCACAGCATGAATGCGATTTAAAACAATAAATTTACATGAAATTATTATTCGAAATTAGTATGAGAGGAAATCGGCAATGTGGTCTAGTCGGGTACGAGTGATTTTCGCAGACGATGGCGCGCTAATGCGACATCTCTTCCAGGAGACCTTCGATAAAAATGACAATCTTGAAATTGCTGGATATGCCAAATCAGCGAGAGAGGTGATCGGTCTTTTCCAAGCACGCAGCCCTCAAATCGTCTTAATTGATGAAGACCTGCTTGGCGTTCCTGGCAGCGAAATTGTTCGTGAACTCCGAACGCTCGACGCTGAAATCGCTATCATCGGGTTGGTCTCAGCAACGACAAAAGGAAGAGAGGAAGGAACCGAAATGATTATCCAGGGAGCGAATTCATACGTCGAAAAACCGGTGATAACAGGGCATCCTCAAGAAGCTATTCGCCTGTACGAAGAATCGGTCCTCCCCGAACTCATCGCCTGGGGTGAACAGTTGGCGTGTGTTCGCCAGGATGACTGAATCATTCGAGAAGGTTAGGGAAGCAAAAGAATAAGATGTACCCCTTGAAAGCACGACGCGCGAGCGAGAGGAACTGATTCGCGAACTGACTCCCTTGAGCTATGCACTAATCTTGTCACAAAAATTATCTCACGCAGAGCCGCAGAGATCGCAGTGAAAAACTGAAATCTCTGCGGCTCTGCGTGTTTCGTACCAAGTAATTATATAGTCTAGAATTGACTGGGAATTATTGAAAAGACATGGAGGAGATCGGAAATAGTAAGGGAATTTGGACAACGCGATTGTGATGAGATGTACTACGAGTCGGTGATACGAAACAAGAAGGAGAACGCAGATTGTCACAGATGAAACGGATTTATGCAGCTCAGTGGAACTCGAATGACAGCTCCATTTTATCTGTGGAAATCCGCATCATCAGCGAGTATCCGCGTTCTCAAAACTTAGTTCAGATGACGAACGTTTATGCTTTTTCTCCTCTGAGTCCTCTGTGGCAGTTTTTTGTAATGAGTGAGAAGCAACCATTCTTAGAGCATTTTTACTGCTTCTCTTGTCCGCGAAGTACGTTTTTACAAGTTAAAAGGCTGATCCCACGATACAGAACGGTTAAGACAGATCTTGTTTTTGTTATTGGATATTTGGTTCTGAGCAATTCCTGTTCAAATTCAATTAAGAATTTTTCACAGTCTATTCTCGTAAATTGTCGGGCATATTGTGTACATTGTTGAGGTGATCTAAACGCGATTGAATTATACAAGTGCAAATAGTTTGATAAACATACGAGGAGCAACGGCAAGTGATATTTGGAATGGGTAAAGGTGGTCGGGATTACGAAGATGACGACGACGAAGAAGACGATGAAGAAGACGATTTAGATTTCATTTTGTTTAAGGGTGCTTTAAACGAAAATAATCCAGATCTTTCAGCGAACGGACGACTCGTGCAAGCAGGGCTCATGCCCGCCAAGAAATTGATTTCGGAAGCTTTGGCACGACGGGCGGATACTGTTCGTATCGAACCTAAAGGCAAATTTGCAGCGGTTTCTTATCTTGTTGATGGAATTCCATTTCCCGCAGCGAAGATGCCTCCTCCGGCGGCGAATGCGATTATTCAGATGCTCAAACTGCTTGCAGGTCTGGACATCACTAAGAAAACAATTAAGCAGAGTGGCGGCATTAATGCCGAGTTTGATGAGGTCGACCACGAAATTCGTATCGACTCCACTCCCGTTCAGGGTGGCGCAGAGCGATTGCTGGTCCGCGTTCAGAATTTGAAAGAGAAGGTCGAAACCCCTAAAGATTTGGGTTTCAGCGAGGAGTTGCAAGACAAGATCCGTGAAGTCGGGAGCAGCAAAAGTGGATTGATGCTGGCAGTTGGTCCTCCGATGTCTGGGACGACCACTGTCTCAATCGCGATGGTGCGAGGTATCGATGCTTATATGTATTCGATTGCTTCTCTCGCTGACATGCAGGGGCGTGATTTACCACATATTCAGGTTTTTGAAACTAAAGAAGAAGACGACCTTGAAACTTCGATTCGACGAACGAAACGGGCAGATGTCGACGTTCTGTTCGTCGATCCGCTGACTGACGCTACCGAAGCCAAGGCGGTTTTAGAAGCTGCACAATCACAGTCTTTTATTGCTGAAATGCCAGCGAAAGATGCTGCGGACGGAATAGAACGCTTTGTGGCATTAGTAAAAGATCCCAAACTCATCGCCAAAAGTCTGCGACTTGTGGTCTCACAAAAGTTGGTTCGTTTGCTGTGCAAATCTTGTCGCCATGCTTATCGTCCCAATCCTAAATTACTGGCGAAGATTGGTTTGCCGACAGATACCAAAAAACTCTACCGAGCACCCCGTCCTGATGAGGACGAGGAACTAGATGAAGATGATCTCTGTGAAGATTGCGGCGGCACAGGCTATCGCGGGCGAATTGGTCTGTTGGAAGCGATCGAACTTACGGATGAAATCAAGAAATTGGTTCTCGCAGGAGCTGATGCCGCTGCCATTCGGGCCAAAGTACGTGAACTCGGGATGCAATCATTTCAGACGGATGGAATTCGAGTTGTCGGCGAAGGAAAGACGTCGCTGGAAGAACTTCAGCGAGCTTTTCGTTCGTAGTTTTTCATCAAGTCAAGTTTGACCCTCGGCTTGCTATTTAAGCTTGAGTGTTGTGTCAGGAGAATTTGTTGGAGCATTTGTTAAAAGCGATTGCTGCTGTAGGCCTGTTTTTAGTGGGGCTCAGGCTTTCTGCATTTTTCAGCGGGGCAGAGACTGGGTTCTATCGACTCAGTCTGCCTCGATTATCAATTGATGCGCGCGCGGGGGAGAAATGGGCAAAGCAATTGCTGTGGTTTTCTAAGAACCCGGCTTACTTTGTTGCGACCTGTTTGATTGGAAACAATGTAGCCAACTATTTAACGACTGCCGCAATCGGCTGGGGAGCATTAATTCTCTTCACTGAAACAACAGAGCAGATTGATATCGCTGCGACGTTGTTGATGTCTCCGATTATTTTTCAATTCGGAGAGTTGTTACCCAAAAGCGTTTACTATCTGACACCTGTTAAACGGCTGCAAAAGGACATTCGCTGGTTCCGTTATTTCTTTCGAGCTTTCATCTTTCTAAGTTACCCGCTGGTGCTGATCACTCGACAGTTTGAAAAACTAAGTGCTCAGAAGCATCAACCTGCAGAGATCGTTTTGGGCAGAAGTCGACTGGTCCAATTAATGCAACATGGTCACGAAGAAGGTGTCTTGACGGATGTTCAAAGTCGGCTGACAAACGGTTTGCTACAACTTGCTCCACAGGTGGTAACATCATCGATGACGCCGGTGGCTCGCATTCTTGGAATGTCGGAGTCTGCCACTCGTGAAGAGCTACTTGTGTTTGCAAAAAAAATTGGAAT